>JAIEAS010000280.1 GCA_029071285.1 Clostridia bacterium | reverse complement strand
GTTTACGCCCGCGCACACCGATAAAAATTTCGGCGAGCTGGTTTGCTCGAACTCCTTGAAGAGCAAGGACGTCTACGGCAACGCCTGCGGACTTTTAAAAGAGGAAATGCGGACTCTGGGCTCGCTCACTATGCTTGCCGCCGGCGCGAACGAAGTGCCTGCGGGCGGCGCGCTCGCGGTTGAACGCGGCGGTTTCGCTGAGTTTATTACCGACAAAATAAAATCGCATAAAAATATTACCGTCGTCTGCGGAGAGGTTAAAACCGTTCCCGACGAGCTTGCTATTATCGCCACCGGACCTCTGACAGCGGACGCGCTTGCGGAAGATATAAAGAGGATATGCGGCGGCGGACTGCATTTTTACGATGCTTCGGCTCCCATAGTTTCGCGCGAAAATCTGGACTTTGAAAACTGCTTTTACGGCGACAGATACGGCAAGGGCGGCGACGACTATATAAACTGCCCGATGAACAGAGAGCAGTACGAAAACTTTGTTAAAGAACTGCTGTCAGCCGAACGGGTGATTTTGCACGACTTTGAAAAGGGTGAAATTTTTGAAAGCTGTATGCCCGTGGAGGTTATGGCGGCGAGAGGCTTTGACAGCCTCAGATTTGCAATGTTAAAACCCGTGGGGCTGAGCGACAAAAACGGCAACAAGTTTTACGCGGTGCTTCAGCTCAGAAAGGAAAACGCGCTCGGCACGGCGTACAACTTAGTGGGTTTTCAGACCAACCTTAAATTCGGCGAACAGAAGAGGGTTTTCTCTCTGATTCCCGCATTGAAAAACGCGGAGTTTTTGCGCTACGGCGTTATGCACAGAAATACATATATCAACTCGCCCGAAAATCTGAACGCGGACTTTTCTGTGAAAAGCCGCCCGACAGTATTTTTTGCGGGACAGATTACGGGAGTCGAGGGCTACGTTGAATCGGCTGCAAGCGGAATACTTGCCGCCGTTCACGCATATTCAAAGCTTTGCGGAAAACCCGAAGTTATTCCGCCCGAAACCACGGTGTGCGGAGCGCTGTCGCGGCATATATCAACGCCCAACAAAGACTTCCAGCCTATGAACGCGAACTTCGGAATTCTTCCGCCGCTCGATAAGCAGATACGCGACAAAAAGCAGCGTTACGCCGCCCTCGCCGAACGAGCGATAAAAGATATTAATGCTTATAAAAATGAAATTGACTTTTAACCGTTTTTAAACGCGGTTAAAAGTTTATATAAAAATATAAAGATTTTTTAAGGAGTTTAAAAATGACCAACAGCGAAAAAAAGTATTACAACAAGAAGTTTATGCCCAGGTATTACGCTATCTGGAGCAAGGTGATGCCCGTGGCGGTTTTGGTTTGGTTCGTCGGCTTTATCGCGGCGTTCCTCGTTTCGACCTTCGTATTCCCCGAAGCTAACGCAATGTCAAAAATCGCAATCGGCTTCCTTATTGCGCTCTTAGTGCTCGTCGTCGTGTTTATCGCCGGCACCGTAGTTATGAACAATAAGCTTACAAAGCAGCGCGCTGCTGAACTCGCACAGGAATATGCGGATATGCCCGAAGAAGAGGCAAAAGCCGCTTTGCTTGCGCGCGGCGTTATCACCGAGGACGGCTTCATCATTCCTTCGATGGCGACCGAGGGCGGAGTAGTTCCCAAGCTTCCCTTCAACGATGCAACCGTTTACCTCTTCTCGGCAAACGTATGCACCAAGGTTTTAACCGTAGCTTCAATCTGCAACGCAACCGGCGGAATTATGGCGGAATATCTGCTTGACGGCGAACTTTACAACTACCTCAAAAATGGCGGGTTCAACTTCGTTTACTACGGCGGAAGCCAGCTGCTTTTCGGCGACAAGACTACCTTCGTTAAAAAGGTTATAAAGACGAGAGAAAACAAGGGCGTCGGCTTTGCTATGCTGGGCGGCGTGCTTGGCGCGGTTCTGGCAGCAAACGCCAAGGACGAAACCCCCGAAATGGAAGCGGTGCTGAGAGTGCTGCGCAGGGAGAATATTTAATATGCCTGTAGAATTTCACGCAACAACTATATGCGCCGTCAAAAAGGGCGGCACTACGGCAATCGCGGGCGACGGTCAGGTTACCATGGGCGAGAGCGTAATTTTTAAGAACTCCGCGCAGAAGGTAAGGCGCATTTTCGGCGGCAAGGTAATTTTAGGCTTTGCGGGCTCGGTTTCGGACGCCTTTTCACTCAGCGAAAAGTTCGAGGGTATGCTCAATAAATTTTCGGGCAACCTTATGCGCTCGGCTGTTGAGCTTGCCGAGCTCTGGCGCTCGGACAAAATGGTGAGAAAGCTTGAAGCCTTGATGATTGTCGCGGACAAGGACACGATGCTTATCGTTTCGGGCACGGGCGAGGTTATCGAACCCGACGACGGAATTGCGGCTATCGGAAGCGGCGGAAACTACGCCTTGGCGGCTGCCCGCGCTCTGAGCCAGAACACCGATTATTCCGCGGAAGAAATCGCAAAAAAATCGCTTAAAATCGCAAGCGAAATTTGCGTTTTCACAAACGACAACATTAAATGTGAAACCATCTAAGAATTATAGAATTTAATCCGGAGTTGAAATATGGATTTGACACCTAAACAAATCGTACACGAGCTGAATAAATATATCATCGGGCAGAACGAGGCTAAAAAGGCGGTTGCTATTGCACTCAGAAACCGTTACAGAAGAAGCCAGTTATCTCCCGAGCTTATGGACGAGATTACCCCCAAAAATATCATTATGAAGGGACCCACGGGCGTTGGTAAAACCGAGATTGCAAGAAGACTTGCAAAGCTCGTTAAAGCTCCCTTTTTGAAGGTTGAAGCAACAAAGTATACCGAGGTCGGCTACGTCGGCAGGGACGTCGAATCGATGGTGCGCGACTTAGCCGAGTGTGCTATACGCCTCGTCAAAGAGGAAAAGACGGCGGAGGTAAGCTACAAGGCGACAGCCACCGCCGAGCGCAGAATCGCAAAGGTGCTTGCCGAAATGAAAAAGGACGAGAAGGGCGAAACCGCGAAGGAAATTTTCGAGCAGAAGATAGTTGACGATATCCACGCGGGCAAGTACGACAATACCGTAATAGAAATCGAGGTCGACGATATCCCCAAGCCCCTGGAGCTTTCCCCCGGCGCGGGCGCGGCAATCGATCTGGGCTCGGTATTCTCGGGCCTCGGAATGCACAAGAAAAAGAAGAGAAAGATAACCGTCAAAGAAGCGAAGAATTTAATTCTTGCGGAAGAGGCTGATAAGCTTATCGATAACGACGCGGTCAACGCGGAAGCTATAAGAAGAGCCGAGAACGACGGCATTATATTCATCGACGAAATCGACAAAATCGCAGGCAAGGGCAATCAGGGCGCGGACGTTTCCCGCGAGGGCGTTCAGCGCGACATTCTGCCCATAGTCGAGGGCTGTACCGTAATGACCAAGTACGGACCTATCAAAACCGACTATATCCTCTTTATTGCGGCGGGCGCGTTCCACGTATCGAAGGTGGAAGATTTAATCCCCGAGCTTCAGGGCAGATTCCCCATTCAGGTGGAATTGCAGAGCCTTACCAAAGAGGACTTCGTAAACATTTTAACCCAGCCGCAGAACGCGATTACCACGCAGTACTCCGCGCTTTTGGCGGTGGACAATATCAACCTTAAATTCACCCCCGACGCGATAGATAAAATTGCGGAAGTATCGGAGGATATAAATTCCACTTCCGAGGACATAGGCGCGCGCCGCCTGCACACCGTTATGGAGTATCTTTTAGAGGATATATCCTTCAACGCGGGCGGAAACGACTATCCCGTGGTGGACGTGGAAGTGAACTGCAAATACGTTGAAGAACACCTTGAAAACATTATCCGCAACCGCGATCTGAAAAAATACGTACTTTAAGGAAGAGAAATTATGAGCCTTTCAGCAACCAATATTCCCGTCGGTTTATTCGTTTCCATATTTATGATCGGCTTCGGCATTATGGTGGCAATCGCCATTACCGTTTACGTGCTTAAAGCCGTGCGCCGTTCGAACTATACCGGTCAGGGCGCACAGATTACTCCGAACAACCAGAATCAGAATTTATATGATAATCTGAGCGCGGAAGAGCTTTACACCCTTGCGCTCGGACACATAAACAAGACGGTTAAAAACAGCGACTATTTCCTCGGCAAAGAGCTTATGAAAAAAGCCGCAATAAAGGGAAACGCGCAGGCGCAGTTTTACTATGCGGATAAATTCTGCTATAACGACAACGCGCTTGCCGTGGAATTTTTTGAAAAAGCCGCGGCGCAGGGAATGGACGAAGCCGCGAAAGAGCTGGGCGATATCTACAACTACGGACGCGAGGACGGCGAACCCGTAATCGAGGAAAACCCCGAGCTTGCGCTTAAATACTATCTGCCCCTCGCCGAAAAAGGCGACGTGGAAGTTCAGAAGCTGGTGGCTTTGATTTACTCGCTCAAATACGACGACGAAGAAAACGAATTCAAATGGAATTTAAAAGCCGCGGAAACGGGCGATCTGGAAGCTATCGAAGAAGTCGTTGACTACTACGATATGAACGGCGATATTGATAACGCGGTGTTGTGGTGCAAAAAGTTTATCGACGCAAACGGCGAGGAAGCCCTTTTCAGAATGGGCAGAATTTACGAGTTTGCCGAACCCGCCGACTACGACAAAGCCGTTTACTGGTACAGGCGCGCCGCGGACGCGGGCGACGAGGACGCGGAAGTCAAGCTCGGCATACTGTACTTAGAGGGCAACGGCCTTATCAAAAACGAGCTGAAGGCTGTTGAAATTTTCAGAGAAAAATCGGAGAACGGCAACAAGTGGGCAACCCTCAAATTAGCCGAATGCTATCACGACGGCAACGGAGTTTCACGCGACTACAAAAAAGCGTTCGAGCTTTTCTCGTCCGTGGAGGAAACCTACAGCAGTGCGAAGTACAGCCTTGCTTTGATGTATCTCGACGGCAACGGCGTTGAGAAGGACGCGGAAAAGGCTTACGGGCTTTTATGCGAAGCAGATAAAAACTTCCCCGACGACGAAATTACCTATAAGCTTGGCGAGCTTTTATTCTTCGGCACTGGCTGCAAGAGCGACAAGCCCCGCGCGCGCGAGCTTTGGCGCGATGCGGCAAACGACGGAAACGAGGACGCGATTGCCGCGCTCGATAAATATTTCGGCGAAGTAATAAAGCCGGACGAGGATTAAAGGCGGGAAATGGAAGAGGACGAAACCGGGCGCAAGCCCGACGAAAAAGAGAGGGAAGCTCCCGAAGCAAAGGACTACTCGCCGATAGAAAATCTTTTAAGATTTGGTTTGATTTTCATTGCGGCGGGGTTAATTATCGCGGGCATTACCCTTCTTTTAATGAACGCAACTTCCGAAAAGGACCTTGCAATCCCCGGCGGCTGCTGCTTCGGGGCGGGACTTATATCGGTGTGGTCGTTCTTCCTGTGCGTGTTTGCTATTCAGCGGCGCGCGCTTAACGGCAAGGGAGTTATCGGGCGCAAGGGCACGCGGCATATCGAGGCGACGGTTCTGCGCTGCGTGAACGAGATGGCTTATTCCGCTTCATACCGCTCGGACGGAGAAGTGAAGAAGGAGGCTACTATAGTTTACAAGGTTACGCTGTTTGCGGACGGCAAAAACTTTACTACAAGGTGCAAAACCTTTTACTACCCGCGCGAAACGGTCAGCGCCTATATCAACGGCAGGCGCGCTTACATAGACGAAAACGAACCCTGCAACAAGAGGGAAAATATAGAGGAGCATTATGATTAACGCACCAAAGGGCACAAAGGACGTTTTGCCCGACCAGTCGCATAAGTGGCAGTATATCGAAAATACGGCGAGGGAAGTTGCCCGCGTTTTTTGCCTTAAAGAAGTGCGCACGCCCGTGTTCGAATACACCGAGCTTTTCAAGCGCGGCGTGGGCGAAACCACCGACGTCGTCGGCAAGGAAATGTACACCTTCGAGGACAAGGGCGGACGCTCTGTTACCCTTAAGCCCGAGGGCACCGCAGGCGTTGCGAGGACCTTTATCGAAAACGGTCTTGCAAGCTCGCCCATGCCCCTTAAAACTTACTATATAACCCCCGCGTTCCGCTACGAAAGACCGCAGGCGGGACGCTTAAGAGAATTCCACCAGTTCGGCATAGAAATTTTCGGCTCGTCCGCGCCCCAGACCGACGCGGAAGTAATTTTCGCCGCTTCGACCTTCCTCAAAAAACTCGGCGTGAAGGCGAGGCTGGAAATTAATTCCATAGGCTGTAAAAGCTGCCGCGCGGAGTACAACAGGGCGCTGAAAGAGTACTTCGCCCCGCACCTTGACGAAATGTGCGAAACCTGCAAAACGCGGTTCGATAAAAACCCTTTGAGAATGCTTGACTGCAAGGAAGAGGGCTGCAAAAAATACACGCAGAACGCGCCTAAAATTTCAGACTATCTCTGCGAAGAATGCGCAGAACACTTTGCGGGCGTTAAAAAGCTTCTGGACAATCAGGGACTTGAATACACCGTGAACCCCTTTATCGTGCGCGGGCTCGATTATTACACCAAGACGGTGTTCGAGTTCGTGTCGGACGCAATCGGAGCGCAGGGCACGGTCTGCGGCGGCGGAAGGTACGACGGACTTATCGAGCAGCTCGGCGGAAATTCACTGCCTGCAATCGGCTTCGGCGCGGGTATCGAAAGGCTGTTAATCGTAATGGAAAACACGGGTGCGTTTATTCCCGAGGCGGAAAAGCCCCTCATATATCTTGCGGGTATGGACGATATTACCCGCGAAAAGGCGTTTTCAATCGCGGCGGAGCTGAGATTAAAGGGCGTGATTGCGGAAATCGACCATATGTCGCGGTCGGTCAAGGCGCAGTTCAAATACGCGGACAAGCTGGGCGCGAAGTTCGTTGCGGTAATCGGCGGCGACGAGCTTGCGGCGGGAGCGGTCAATCTTAAAAATATGTCCGACGGTACGCAGGAGACTGTTTATTTTAATGATATTTACACATACTTGACGAAGAAGAGTTAAAGGAGAACGGTATGGTTGAAGAAATCGACGAAAAAAAATTCGACGAACTTATCAAGGGTGAAAAGCCCGTCGTGTGCGACTTTTTCGCAACCTGGTGCGGACCCTGCAAAATGCTTGCGCCCGTGATGGAAAAGGTTTCGGAAGAGTTCGGGGATAAGGCGACGTTCGTAAAAGTGGACGTTGACGATAATCCCGTGCTTGCGATACGCTACGGAGTGATGTCCATTCCTCTCGTTGCGGTATTCAAGGGCGGCGAGCTTATCGGGAAAACCCTCGGCTATATGTCGCACACCGAAGCGAAAGAGTTCGTTGAAAAGAATATTTGAATTTAAAATTTTAAGGCGGCGCGGACGATAAG
>JAIEAS010000028.1 GCA_029071285.1 Clostridia bacterium | reverse complement strand
GGAAAGAATCAAAGTATTAAATTACATCAAATTATTCGGAGGAATATTATTTATGGCAAATGGAAAAGTTGCAATCAACGGTTTCGGACGTATCGGACGTCTTGCATTCAGACAGATGTTTGACGCAGAAGGATATGAAATCGTAGCGATCAACGACCTGACAAGCCCCAAGATGCTTGCTCACCTGTTGAAGTATGACTCTGCTCAGGGCAGATACAAGTATTGCGACTCGGTCGTAGCCGGCGAAGACAGTATTACCGTTAACGGCAAGACCATCAAAATCTACGCAGAAAAAGACGCGGCTAATCTTCCCTGGAAGCAGCACGACGTTGACGTCGTACTCGAATGCACCGGTTTCTACTGCTCCAAAGAAAAGGCTTCGGCTCACATTAAAGCAGGCGCAAAGAAGTGCGTTATCTCTGCTCCCGCAGGCAACGACCTTCCTACCGTTGTATACAGCGTAAACGAGAAGACCTTGAAAGCAAGCGACGACGTTATCTCTGCAGCAAGCTGCACGACCAACTGCCTTGCTCCCATGGCAGACGCTCTTAACAAGCTTTGCAAAATCAAGAAAGGTTATATGACCACGATTCACGCATATACCGGCGACCAGATGGTTCTTGACGGCCCTCACAGAAAGGGCGACCTGAGAAGGGCAAGAGCAGCGGCTGTGAATATCGTTCCCAACTCGACCGGCGCCGCAAAAGCAATCGGCCTTGTTATTCCCGAACTCAACGGCGTTCTTGACGGTTGCGCACAGCGCGTTCCCGTACCCACCGGTTCGCTGACTCAGCTTATTGCAGTATGTCAGGGCGAAGTTGATGCAACCGCAGTCAACGACGCAATGAAGGCAGCTTCTTCGGCATCTTACGGCTACACCGAAGAGGAAATCGTATCTTCCGACGTTATCGGTATGACCTACGGTTCGTTGTTCGATGCAACGCAGACCAAGTGTATGCCCCTCGGCGACGGCACAACCCTTGTAAAGGTTGTAAGCTGGTACGACAACGAAAATTCTTACACCTCGCAGATGGTA
Source organism: Clostridia bacterium (assembly GCA_029071285.1). Lineage (GTDB taxonomy): Bacteria > Bacillota > Clostridia > Christensenellales > Borkfalkiaceae > Coproplasma. Next base: position 83 of record JAIEAS010000028.1, on the reverse strand, counting down.
AGAACAATCAAGTACTTTGCTGTATTAAAGTAATTTAATTCTATTAAACAGCCCGAAGGTTTTGCCTTCGGGCTGTTTTGATA
>JAIEAS010000279.1 GCA_029071285.1 Clostridia bacterium | reverse complement strand
GCAATGGATAGCGGAAAGGAGGAACAAATTGTCAGAAGAGAGAAAGTCGGCTAATTTTGAAGCTAAAAAAGTCGTCGTTCAGGAAATTACCGAAAAAATTAAGGCGGCAAAATCGGTTGTTCTCGTTGATTACAACAAGCTCACCGTTGCCGAAGTTTCCGAACTTCGTAACAAGTGCAAGCAGGCTAACTGCGAGTACAAGGTTTACAAAAACACTCTCGTCAGAAAGGCTTTCAACGATTTAGGCTACAAAGATTTTGACGAAGACCTCAACGGCCCCACGGCGGTTACCTTCGGCGCGGACGAAACAGGCGCAGCGAAGCTTATGGTCAACGCGGCAAAGGATTTAGAAGGCAAAATCGTTTTAAAGAGTGCGTTCGTCGATAAGGCGTACGTGGACAAGAACGGAGCGAAAGCTCTTGCAAGCATGCCTTCGAGGGAAGAACTCGTTGCAAAAATGCTCGGCTCAATGCAGGCGCCTTTGGCGAACTTCGCCGGTGTGCTTAACAACCTGCAGGCGGGTATCGTACGCGTGCTGAGCGCGGTTGCAAAAACCAAGGCGTAAACAAAAAAATCAAACGGGCGGGCGCGTGCCCTGACAGCGCAAACAAAAAAAATAAAAAATATAAATTAAATGGAGATTAATAAAAATGGCAGACGTAAAGAAATTTATCGAAGAAGTAAAGAATATGACCGTGCTTGAGCTCAACGAGCTCGTAAAAGCACTTGAAGAAGAATTCGGCGTAAGCGCAGCTGCTCCCGTAGCAGTAGCGGCAGCTCCCGCAGCAGGCGCAGCTCCCGCAGCAGCAGCTGAAGAAAAGACCGAGTTCAACGTTGTTCTTAAAGACGCAGGCGAGAAGAAAATCGACGTTATCAAAGTCGTTCGCGCATTCACCGGACTTGGACTTGTTGAAGCTAAGACCGCAGTTGAAAAGGGCGGCGTGCTTAAAGAGAACGTTGCTAAGGAAGAGGCTGAAAAGATTCTTGCTGACCTTAAAGCAGCAGGCGCTACCGCAGTTCTTGAGTAATAAAGCCTTTGGCTTTGCGGCGTATCTTAATTACTGCCGTACTTGATTAACTGATTAACTAATCGCTAATCAAACTTGAAATAAGCGGCGCGGACTTATAGTCCGCGCCGCTTTTTTTATGCCCACCCGTCATTGCGAGGGAGCAACGCAGTCGTACCGCTTGCGAAGCAAGACCGCGGCAATCCAGACTGTACGCTCATTTTAAGTGCTCCGCTTCTGGATTGCTTCGCTACGCTCGCAATGACGAGGTGTGGCAATTTTGCGGTAAAGAAATTGCTCCGCAATACCGCAAAAAGATTTCTCGTCGTACCGAAGCCTTGTCGCGCTACGCGCAGATTCTTCGGCAAGCTTCAGAATGACAAGGCTTACTACGCTCGGGATGACGTATGTGAGGCGAAATAACGGCGTTTGACGGGTTGAAACAAGGTGCAAACCACAATATATTGTGGTTACAACATTTACCAACCACAAGTTTTTATTTTTTTAAAAAAAAGGTTGAAAATGTCGAAAGTCAATGTTATAATACGTATACCACATTTTATTTACAAACGTTATAGGAGGAAAAGGCTCAAAAAACTTAATACTGTTTTTTTACACTGATTTTATCAGTACCGGTTATTGACTATATAAATTTAATAACTTGAAAGACGGCATAGTGTGTCTCTTATTAAGTATTGAATTTTATAGTCACTGTATTGAGTTGGTCTATAACGTGTAAATAAGGTGTGGTAACCTTAAGAGATACTACATAGCAGAGTGTGGTTCTCTTTGGGAGCCACACTTTTTTTTGTTATAAAGAGGTATACACTATGCAAAAAATTAAAACAAGGAATTTATTGACGGTAATTCTTTCAATGCTTTGCGCGGTTACAATCGCGCTGGGCGTTGGCTTTGCCTCGCCCGGTTTCGGCAAAACCGCAAAGGCGCAGACTGCCGCAAACATTACGTCGCAGATAATTTACGACGGCAAGGATATTTTCAACGATGCCATCGGCGGATTTGACGGCGACGGGCTTAACGCCCTTGGCGCCGCAGTACTCGGCAGCGGCAAAAAATTTGACGACCTGATAAATTACAGCGGCGTTAAAGATGCAACCGATATTTACAACGTTGCAAGTAAAGACGTAGTAGTAAAATTAGGCGGCTTTACCTGGACGCCCGTGTATCTTTCGGATTCAACTTCGGGCGACAAGGTGTTGACCCTTTGGCTTACCGACAGCGCCCAGCTGACAAGAGCGGCAACTCCGTTTGCGGTTAATACCTCGGGTGCCGGTTGGAGCGGCAGCGGTAGCTACCCCTCGGCAATGTACGGCAGGAGCTACGTCCGTATCAACGTATTGAACGCGGGCGGTCAGTGGGCAACTTCCGCATCGGCTTTAAGTAACCAGTATAATCAGGACCCCGACAACGAGTGGGCAAGATTTACTATGGACCAGAGCGCTTTGACCGGTACCAAGAAGAGCCTTACCAGATTTTTGGCTAAGCCCGTAGATATGGAGTGGCAGGCGCTTGAAAGTGCTACAAAGTCGGGCTATACAGGCTTTGACAGTACACATACTACTATGGCAAACGAATCCTATTTAAAGAACGGTGAAAAATCTTTCAGCGGCAAAACCTTCACTTCAAGTTATAAAACCACCGGCGCCAATGTGGAATCCTGTTCGGGTTACAGCGACTGGAAGGACGACTACGTATGGCTGCCCTCGATGGTTGAAATAGGGCAAACATCTGTTAACGCAAACGCCGGCAGCGTATGGAGATGTACGGCAACCCAGAGACCGAGCAGCGCAGATAACTTTGTGCGTTCGATGACGTACGACTATGCTACCAGAACATTCCTTGTTCAGTCAGGCGGAGGAATCTGGTATCCGCAAACTACGAGCGAGGCAAAAAGAGTTCGTCCGGCAATTCACCTCAATCTGAGCAAAATCGGCTATATCGTAAGCGACGTTGAAGTAACCTACAACGGAAACGTTCAGGACCTTTCGGACGTTCCCGCAGAGCAGAAGGGCTGGATTGACGAAACTGCAATGACCGTAACCCCCCTCACTTCAAATATGAAGACCGCGGGTACGTACTGGATGAAGGTAGAGCTTAAACCCTCATTCCAGTCTATGGGTATGAAGTTTTTGGGCGACCCCGACCCCGATAAGGGCAACGGCGACGAGAGCGATACGCGCAGATACTTTAAATTTATAATTAAACCGAAACTTTTGGAAGTGCCCGAGATAAACGACAACGAGCAGACCTATAAAGGCTCTGAGTACGTATTTGACGTAAGCAGTGCGTATAAGCCCTCGGATATGGAAATTAAAAGACCGAACGGCATAACCTGGGACGCAACCGAAAGCGTGTATTCGGACGGACTTGGCTGGGATTCAACAGACAACCAGTTTAAGGCGACAAACGCGGGCGTTTATAAAGTTTTATTTGTATTAAAAGACAAAACCAACACCGCGTGGAAAGTGGGCGACGGCACGACCGACGACCGCATCGCAACCGTTACCATAAATAAAAAGGCGCTTGCATTTACCTTTACGGCGACTTCAAGCACTATGGAATGGGGACTTAAAGAGGCGGGCACCGTTACGCTTACGCCTACGGTCTGCACGGGCGACACCGTTTCGCTTAACGTTTTCTACGTGAACGCGGCGGGCAGCGAGCGCAAGCAGGGCGTTACCGGTCATACGCTGGATATATCAAAAATCAGCTCTATCGGCACCTATACCCTTTGCGCAAAGGTGATTACCGATAAAAGCGACGCAGGCTACGTTGCCGGCAACGACAACTACGTAATAGACGCAGAGGACGGCGTATTCAAGCTGACAAGCGCGCCCATAAACATCAAACCCGGCGGAATCAGCGCGGAAAACCTCAGCTGGCAATCGCGTTTCTCAAACGAGCTTGTAGGCACCGCATTCAACCCCGGCGACTTGCTGTCTTATTATTCGGATAAAAAATACGTTTTGACTGCAACAGGCAACGAATTTATGGAAGTCGTTACCGATTACAGCACCAACGACGGCTATCTGAACGGCTTTAAAACCGTGGACGAAGCGGGCAATCTGATGAGCGGCGGCGAGTGCAGGGAAGTCGGCAAATATAAGACGTACGTCGCGGTTCACATTCTCAGCAACGACTTTGCCGTTGAGGATGTAAGCAAGAGACTCGAAGGCAAGGAAGACGACAACAAATACGGCTGGTTAGTGCTTGAATGGGAAATCGCTCCCCGCGAGCTTGATTTTGCGGACGCAAAGTGGGTTTACTCCACCGACGGCGGCGAGCACTGGACGATATTCGAGGACAGCGAGCCGGAGTATACGGGCTTTAACATAATCGTTAAGCTCGACCCCGATTATATCAAATCCCTCGGTCTTGACCCCGACGGCACCATTGACGCTGCCGGCACCAAAGAAATCGAGCTGACTTACAGCGGCGACACCGTAAAGAAGGAAAAGAAGAGCTATAAAGCTTCGGTTGGAATCGTAATCAATCATCCCAACTATACAACGCCCGCAACTTCTGACGGTTCGGACTATTCAATCGAATTTGAGTGGCGCATAACGAATAAGCAGATAGGCATTAAAAACTGGAACGGCAGTATGTCCGTAAAGGACGACGAGGGCAGAGTGTTCCCGGTACCCGTAATAAACGCAACGGACGGAAACAACTACTCCAAATATCTGGTTTACACCTACACTGCAACCCTTAAAGACGAAAACGGTCAGGATTACACGTTTACCGGTACGGGCGAAGCCGCGCTGAAAACTATTGCCGCGCAGGCAAGCTCGACCAACGAAATCGAAGTTACTGCAACCGTTTCGATAATAGCAACCCAGAAGGATTCGTTCGACCTTTCCGGAGTTACTACAAAAACTTTCAATATGGGCAGCAGTAAGGACGCAATAAACGTTGAACTCACGTACAACAACGTACAGTACGGCGACGTTAAGTTCGGCATTACCGCAACCAGCGGCGGCGTCGCGCTTGACGACAGCGAGATGCAGTTTATCACGCTTACCGTATCGAGCTTGTTGATGTCCGAGCCGGTAACGGTGCAGGCAAGCAACCTGTCGGCATTAATGGAGCATCTGGTAAAAGTGGGTGATTACAACATTTCACTTGAACTGGGCGGAATGTACGCTGACGCGTTTGCGCTTTTCCCCAGCGAACTTACCTTTACAATCGTACCTAAAGAGGTTTATATCCCCGAAATTTCGCGCGAGATAATTTTCACGGGCGAGAATATCAAACTCGAAAACTATCTTGACGGTTACGACCCTACGCTTATGACCCTTGATGCGCTGGAAAAGCGCGACGCGGGAACGGTTTATACGGCGACCATAACGCTGAAAGACCAGTTCAACTACGTATTCGTAGAAAGACCCGCAGCCGAGGGCGAAGCGGAGACGACCAAGAAAGCAGTCAAAATCGTTTTGACCGGTTACGAAAATTCCGTAAGCTTCACCGACGAATCGCACACCGCTGTTGAAATGAAGTGGCAGATAAATCCCTTCGTGCTTGACAAATCTCTCTGGAATCTGAACGGCAAAGAAGGCGCTTCGTTTAATCTGCCCGCGCAGTTTGCGGCGCTTCTGAATAACGGCGAACTTGATCTGACGATCGGTTACCGTTACTATGAGGACGCGAACGGCGGCGTAGTAGACCCTACGTTCAAGAGCGGAAGCTCGTACTACGTTGACGCTTACCTTGACGGCGCGGACGCGAAAAACTTCGTATTTGAAAACGGTACGATAGTTTCCGAAAAAACCACTTATAAAGTGCCCAAGAGCGGCGCCTCGGCGGTAATGAGCAACATTAAAGACTTTGCAACCAAAACGTGGCTCGGGCTTCCTATCTGGGCTTGGCTGCTTATCGCGCTTGCGGTGCTGATACTTCTGATTATAATAATCGTAGTTGCGAAGAAGCGCAGAAAGTCAAAGGAAGAAAAGGAAGAAATCAAGGCGCGCAAGGAAGAGGAAAAACAGCGCAAGCTCGAGGAAAAGGAACGCCGCGAGGAAGAGCGCCGTATGCAGCAGGAAAAACTGCAGGCGGAGCGCGAGCTCGCTATGGCTAAACAACAGGCGGAGCTTGAAAAGATACGCGCTCAGGCTGGTATGGCAGGCGCAGGAATGGCTTCGATGGCTATGGCGCAGCAGGCACAGCCTCAACAGCAGGCAATGCCTCAGCAGCCTCAACAGCAGCAGCCCGCACAGCAACAGGCGCAGCCCGTTCAGCAGGCAATGCCTACGCCTATGCCTCAGGCAATGCCCGCACAGCAGCCGATTTACGTTCAGCAGCCTTCGAACTCGGGCGAGCTGGCGGCGGTTCTTGCAAGTATGCAGTCTGAAATCGCGCAGCTTCGCGCAGGACAAAATATGCAGCACGGATACTCGGCGCCCGCCGGCGGCGGTATGGGTGATTACCACTCGATATACGCGGAAGAGCGCGCGAGAGCAGCTGAAGCAAGACTTTCGGAAGAGCGCATAAGAGCTGAAGAACGCGCAAGAGCGGCTGAACAGCGCGCAATGCTTGCCGAAGAAAGGTATCTGCGCGGCGGCGGTATGGGCGGAAACGCTATCCCCGCGGAAGTAGTCGTGGCGCTTTTGCAGGCGGTTAAGGGCGGAAACGTCGTTGAGCCGATTAACGTAACCCCTATGCCCGCGCCCGCTCCGATTGCGGAAATTCCGCAGAACGTAGAGGAAAGCACGGTTTCTGCGCCGACGATGTATCCCGCGGATGCGGTTATCACTACCACGACGACGGTTGACACGACCAAGAAGGACGCGACGACCACCCGCCGTGAACGGGAAAATTCGTTTGCAGACGTTGACGGTTTCTACGACAATATAGACTAATTTAATACAGTAAAACAGCCGCCCGCTAGCTATGCTCGCGGGCGGCCTTTTTTCGTTTGATTAGTGATTAAGTCCTTTACTGTCACCCTGAGCGTTAGCCGAA
>JAIEAS010000278.1 GCA_029071285.1 Clostridia bacterium | reverse complement strand
ATATAACTATATGTCCCAAATATTAATCGAGCTAATAAAACTTGCTAATCTAATAATAACAGTTACCAAAGCCTTTGCGTGCGCGGGAAGAATAAATGAAATTCTCGATATGCAAGCTTCGTTAAAACAAGGTACTGTCGGTGAGGTTGATAACGCACATTTTATTGAATACAGAAACGTTGCGGTTAATTATTCAGATTCCCCTTTGAACGCGCTCGACGGCGTGTCTTTTACAGTTGACAGAGGACAGACTATTGGCATAATCGGCGGAACCGGAGCCGGTAAAACTACGCTTGTAAACGTGTTGCCGCATTTTTACGACGCGAGCGAGGGCGAAATTCTTGTTGACGGCAAAAATGTAAATTCTTTCGGCGACGAAGTTTTGCGTGATATTTGCGGTATTGTCCCTCAGAAAGCAGTGCTATTTGAAGGAACCATACGTGACAATATGAAGTGGGGAAAAAACGACGCTACTGACGAAGAGATATTGGAGGCAATCCGCGCAGCACAGGCTGAGGACGTGGTTAACTCCAAAGAGCTTGGTCTTGACGAAATAGTCGAGCAGGGCGGCAAAAACTTTTCAGGCGGTCAAAGACAGCGGCTCACGATAGCCCGCGCGCTTGTTAAAAAGCCGCAGATACTTATACTCGACGACAGTGCGTCTGCGCTCGACTATGCAACTGATGCTAAATTAAGGCAGTCGCTTAAAAATCTTGATTATTCTCCTACGGTGTTTATAGTTTCGCAACGCACGTCTTCTATTCGTCACGCTGATAAAATAATAGTTCTCGACGGCGGCAAGATGGTTGGGTGCGGTACGCATGACGAGCTTTTAAAAAGTAACGAGCTTTACCGCGAAATTCATTATTCACAGTTTAAAAAGGAGGGCGCTTAAAATGGCTAAGCCCTCTCAAAAAACTGTGATAAAGCGCATTTTAAAGCAGCTAAAAAATTACAGAGCGTTGCTTGCGCTTACGATATTTTTTGCGCTTGTTTCCGTTGCGGGTAACTTAATAATTCCGATATATTTCGGTCAGATAATCGATTTACTCGTTACTCCGAATAATGTAGACTTTTCAGCAATGACGCAAAAGTTTATCATTATCGCCGCGGTTATTGTTATAACCTGCCTTGCGCAGTGGCTTATGAACATTATAAACAACCGCATAACTTACAACGTAGTTAAGGATATAAGAGAAGAGGCTTTTAAAAAAATTCAGATTTTGCCGCTTGCTTTTATCGATGCTCATTCTTACGGCGATTTGGTCGAAAGGAATATTGCAGATGTCGACCAGTTTGCGGACGGACTTTTAATGGGCTTTACGCAGTTTTTTACGGGCATTTTGACTATTGCCGGTACACTTGGAATAATGCTTGCTATAAAC
>JAIEAS010000277.1 GCA_029071285.1 Clostridia bacterium | reverse complement strand
ACTTTTACGACGAGTTGTACGAAGAAGAGGGTTGTCAGCTGCTGGAAGAGATTGAAAATATAAATTTTTCGGTATTGGAAAATATACAGACCACTGCCGTTAAGGAAAAGGTGAAAATCCGCCCCGTTCAGGCTGTGACGCTGCAGGACGTAAAACGCCGCCGTCTGCAGTATGAAGAGGTGGGACTTCGCGCGCTTGAAAATAAAAAGGTGGGCGCGGTTCTGTTTGCCGGCGGTCAGGGAACACGCCTCGGCTTCGATAAAGCCAAGGGTTTGTACAATATCGGCGAAACGCGGTTTTTATCCATTTTCGAGCAGCTTATGAACAATATTCAGGAAGTAACCTCGGTTACGGGCAGATACTTTCCGCTGTTCATTATGACCAACAGCCTCAACAACGGCGAAACGGTAGAGTTTTTCAAAGATAACAACTACTTCGGCTATCCGCGCGACAGAGTTCACTTTTTCATTCAGAACACCGAACCCGCGTGCGACTTCGACGGCAAAATTTTTCTTGACCAAAAAAATAAAATTTCACTCTCGCCGAACGGAAACGGCGGCTGGTATTCGTCGCTTATAAACGCGGGCTTCAACCGCATTATCGAACGCGAAAAAATAGAGTGGCTCAACGTCTTCGGCGTTGACAACGTTTTGCAGCGAATCTGCGACCCCGTGTTCATAGGCGCAACTCTTATGTCGGGACACAACTGCGGCGCAAAGGTAGTTAAAAAGCTTTATCCCGAAGAAAAGGTGGGCGTTCTCTGCGAGGAAAACGGCAAACCCGCAATCGTCGAGTACTACGAAATGCCGCCCGAGCTCGCCACCAAAAAGGACAGAAGCGGCGAGCTGGTTTACAGATACGGCGTAACCTTAAACTATCTTTTCAACGTAAAGCAGCTCAACACGACCCTTTCGGGAAACCTTCCTTACCACCTTGCGAAAAAGGCGGTGCCCTATATGGAAAACGGCTTGCGGATTATTCCCGACGAACCCAACGGCTACAAGTTTGAAACGCTTGTCGTCGATATGGTGAAGCTTATGGGAAGCTGCCTTGCGTTCGAGGTTGACCGCGACAACGAGTTCGCACCCGTCAAAAACGCGCACGGAGCGGACAGCGTAGACACGGCAAGACTTTTACTTAAGAAGAACGGCGTTATTTTGTAATCAATAAGGCTATAATCAGATAAAAGGAATTTATATGAAAAAATTTTTAACTATATTCGCATCTTTCTGCGCCGCGGCGGTAATGCTTTTCAGCGGCTGCACACTGTTTTCGGGTCCCGTGGGAGAAGCGGGGCAGGACGGTCAGGACGGTCTTGACGGGCGCGACGGCAAAGACGGAACTTCCGTTTCGATATACGACGCTTACGAAGAGCTGAAAAAGACCGAGGGCAACGAAAGTCTGACTTTTGACGAGTTTTTAAAAATTTATCTCTCGTACAGCGGCACACAGGCGGATGCGGCGGCTTCGCTGCAAGCTACTATGAACCGCTCGCTTATGTCGGCAGTTACAATCCTTACAAGGTTCAAATACAAATCCTCGGGGTTGTTCAGCAGTTACACTTATAAAATTTTCACGGGCTCGGGCGTGGTTCTCTGGGCGGACAAAGCCGCGGGCGACGCGTACGTCGTAACTAACTGCCATGTGGTTTACGACGACACCTCTGTAGATTCAAACTACATTTCCGAGTACGTAAGGCTGTATCTGTACGGTCAGGACGTAAAGGGAACAAATTTTTCTTACCCCGATAATTACAGCGAAATCAACGACTACGGCTTCGGAATTAACGCGCAGGTGATAGGCGCGTCCGTAACCTACGATATCGCGCTTTTAAAGGTTACCAACAGCGACGTTATTAAAAGAAGCGACGTAACCGCCGCAAACTTTTCTGACGACGAGGACGTTTATATAGGCGAAAGCGTCTACGCGGTGGGAAACGCCGCAGGCGAAGGAATGAGCGTTGCCGACGGCGTTATAAGCAAGGACAGCGAATTTATTTCACTCAACCTCTCCGACGCAAACAGCAACGCATCCAAGCAGTATCGCGTAATGAGGACTACCGCGCCCATAAACCACGGCAACTCGGGCGGCGGACTGTTCAACACCGACGGAAAAATCGTGGGAATAGTAAACGCAAAGGACGACGAGGCGGATGCGGATAACCTCGGCTACGTTCTGCCCGCAAGCTACGTGAAGCGCCTTTTAAAGCTTATGTACGACGATTACAGCGGACATTTTTCAATGGGCGTAAACAAGGCGTTCCTCGGTGTGGAAACCACGGTTACCGACAGCTACGCAAGGTACGACAGCGATAAGGGGCTTGCGGTAATTACCGAAATTACCAAAGTTAAAAACGTAACCGACAGCCCCGCATTCGGAAAACTTCTGACGGGCGATATTTTCAGAAACGTGCGCATAGTCGACTCGGACGGCAACGAAAAGGAAAATCTGGACGTAACCCGCGAGTACCACGTAAGGGACGTAATGTTTTCCGTACGGCAGGGCGACACCGTGTATATAACGGTCGAACGCCTCGGTATGCAAAGGGAAGTCGAAATCAAATTTAACAATTCGGCGTATTTCAAAGCAACCGGCTAATAAAATAAAAAACCTCTCATTTGAGAGGTTTTTATTTTATTGTTCTATTTTGTTTATATCGTAAGGAGTAACCTGATATACGTAGTAGTTCAGCCAGTTCATATAAAAGAGGTTGGCTGTCGACGACCAGTTCATTTTAACTTCGGTCATTTCCTTGTCCGCAAAATAGTTTACGGGCGGGTCGATATCGAGCCCCTTTTCTAAGTCGCGTTCGTACTCGTTTTTAAGGGTGAATCTGTCGTATTCCATGTGGCCTGTTACGAACACTCTGCGGTTGTCCACGCTCTTGATTATCGAAGCCCCCGCGCGTTTTGAATACGCTAAAATTTTAAGTCCGCGCGCGTGCAATATGTCCTTCGCGTAAATCAGCGTGTGGCGGGAGTGTGGCATATGAAACTCGTCCGAAATCCCGCGCATCAGCGGTTCGGGAACGCCGTCGCGGACGCGGTTGTGCGCAAAAATACCGAAGCACTTCTTTTTTAAGGGGTGCTTTTTTATGCCGTAAAAATGGTGCAGTGCCGCCTGCGCGCCCCAGCAGATAAAAAGGGTGGAAGTAACGTTGGTTTTCGTCCAGTCCAGTATTTCTTCCAGCTCGCGCCAGTAAGCAACCTTTTCGAAAGGCATATTTTCCACGGGCGCGCCCGTTATTATCATTCCGTCAAACTTGCTGTTTTTAATCTCATCAAACGACTTGTAAAATTTTTCAAGGTGTCCCGCGTCGGTGTGTGTTGCCGTGTACGACTCGGTGCGCACCAAAGTAATATTCACTTGCAAAGGGGAGTTAGATAAAAGGCGCATAAACTGCGTTTCGGTCGTTTCTTTCGTGGGCATTAAATTGAGTATGGCAATTTCAATCGGGCGTATTTCCTGGGAAACGGCTCGCTCGCAGTCCATAACGAAAATTCTTTCGCCCGTCAAAATTTTGTATGCCGGAAGTTCTTTGTTTATAACGATAGGCATTAAACTTTCTCCAACGCTTGAGCTAAATCGTCTATTATATCTTTGGGGTTTTCTATGCCAACGGAAAGCCTTACTAAGTTATGCGGAACTCCCGCCTTAACGAGGTCGGCTTCCGAAAGCTGTCTGTGCGTGGTGGAAGCGGGGTGCAGAACGCAGCTTCTTGCGTCCGCTACGTGCGTTTCCTGCGTAATAAGCTTCAAAGCTTCCATAAAGCGCGCGCACTTTGTAACGTCGCCCTTTATTCCGAAGCTGAGCATACCGCCCTGTCCCGCGGGCAGATATTTTTCCGCAAGTTTATGGTATTTGTTGCCTTTAAGCGAGGGGTGCAGTATCCAGTCGATTTTGGGGTGCTTGGAAAGAAATTCCGCAACCTTTTTCGCGTTGGACGAGTGCCGTTCCATTCTGAGAGCCAGCGTGTCGCAGCCTATGTATGAAATGAACGCGTTCTGCGGGCTCATAATCGCGCCCAGATCGCGTATCATCTGCGCGCGGCACTTGGTTCCGAAGGCTATCGGCAAATCCGCGTAAACGAGGCCGTGATAGCTTTCGTCGGGCTCGTTGAAGGACGGATACCGCGCGTTGTTTTTAAAGTTGAAGTTTCCCGCGTCGATAATTACGCCGCCCAGCGCCGCCGCGTGTCCGTCGAGATATTTCGAGGAAGAGTGCACGATAAGGTTTGCACCCCATTCCCTGGGACGGCACAAAACGGGGGTTGCAAGGGTGTTGTCAACCGCAAACAAAAGGTTGTGCTTTTTTGCGATGCCCGCAATCTTTTCAAAATCCAGAACGATAATTGAGGGGTTTGCAATAGTTTCCGTAAAAATCAGTTTTGTCTTACTGTCAATCAGTTTTTCGATTTCTCCGGCGGGTGCGTCGGGGTCGAAAAATCTGCACTCTATGCCAAGCTTAGGCAGAGTGGTTGAAAACAGATTGTACGTTCCGCCGTAAACCGCCTGCGAGGTTAAAATATTGTCGCCCGCGCCAGCAACCGTCAGAACGGCAAGAGTTGTCGCGCTCATTCCCGAGGCGCAGCCTATTCCGCAAACGCCGCCTTCCAGAGCCGCAACCTTATTTTCGAACGCCGCAACAGTGGGGTTGGCAAGTCGGGTATAGAAGTAGCCGTCGCTCTTCAAATCGAACAAATCAGCCATATCCTGAGTTTTTTCGTAGGCGAAAGTGGTGGACTGCACGACGGGCGGAATTCTCGCTTCGCCGCTCTTGGGCGAATATCCCGCCTGTACGCATAAGGTGTCTAACTTATAATTTTTATCCATAAATTTATCCTCTATATCTGTATTCCTTTATCTGTCTTTCCAACGCGCGTTTTTCGTCGCGTTCGGCGATAGTGCGTTTTTTGTCGTAGCTCTGCTTGCCCTTGCAAAGCGCAATTTCCGCCTTTACAAGGCTGTCCTTGAAATAGAGCGAAAGGGGTATAAGGGTGTAACCTTTTTCGTTTATCTTACCCACGATTTTATCTATTTCGTACTTATGCATCAAAAGCTTTCTGTCGCGCTTCGATTCCTTTGAGGAAAACGCGCCCGCCTTGTCGTAAACCGCGATATGCGCATTTTTGAGGGTAACTTCTCCGTTTCTGATAAAGCAGAACGCTTCTTTCAGGTTGCAGTTGCCCGCACGCAGCGACTTTACTTCCGCGCCCTCTAAAACTATTCCCGCCTCGTATTTTTCAAGTATGAAATATTCAAACGTGGCGTACTTGTTGTAGGTAATGGTTTTCATAAATTTATTATATCACAATTAGTTTTCGGGCGCAATAGAAAAGGTCACGCGCATTCTGCCGAAATCGCACCCGTCAACGCGTATTTTAAGTTTATCGCCAAGGCGGAAAGAGTTTTTTCTGCCCTTTAACAGAAATTTCTCGCCGTAAAACTCGTAGTCGTCCTCGGGCAGGTACTCCGTGGGAATTAAGCCCTCGACCGTGTTTTCAAGCTCGCAGAACACTCCGAAGTTGGTCACACCCGAAACGGTCGCGTCGTAAATTTCGCCGATTCTCTCTTCCATATATGCAAGCTTGTACAAGTCGTCAACTTCGCGTTCGGCTTCGTCCGCGCAGCGCTCGCGCTCCGAGCAGTCTATGCCCGCCTGCTTTGCGCTGTCCTTGAATTTAAGTCCGTTGCCGCCGCGCAAAACTTCTTTAAGGGCGCGGTGAACGAACAAATCGGGATAGCGTCGGATAGGCGAAGTGAAGTGGCAGTAGCAGGAAGAAGCAAGCCCGAAGTGTCCGCGGTTTTCCTCGGAGTATCTCGCTTTCTGCATACAGCGAAGCATAACTTTGTTTATCACGGACCAGTAAGGCTTGTCCTCTGCGGCTTTTAATATGCGCTGAAAATCCGCGGGCTCGGTACCGTCGGCGTCAAGCCTCGCGTTAATTCCCAAATCCTTTAAAAAGGATACAAGCGTTTCAACCTTTTCGCGCGAGGGAACCTCGTGTATGCGGTAGAGGCAGGGGATATTGCGCTTCGCTAAAAACTCGGCAACCGCCTCGTTCGCGGAAATCATAAACTGCTCGATAATCCGTTCGGAGATAGTGCGCTCGTAGTCGGGAATTACTATTTTGCCGTTTTCGTCGGTGTGGATTTTCGCCTCGCGCACGTCCAGATTTACGCTGCCCGCGCCGTCGCGGTTTTTCTCCATTATAAGGCACAGTTTTTGCATTAAACCTACCGTTTCAACAAGGTCGGGATATTTTTCGCAAGCCTCTTTTTCGCCGTTGCAGATTGCGGTAACGGCGGGGTAGGTCATCTTGTGGCGGCTGTTTATCACGCTTTGGAAAATTTCGTAATCCAGCCGTTTTCCGTTTTCGTTAAAGGTCATTACGCAGGACATTGCGTGTCTGTCCTCGCCCTCGTTCAACGAACACGCCCCGTTTGAAAGGGACTTCGGCAGCATAGGCAAAACGGTGTCGGGGAAGTACACACTCGTTCCGCGCGCGTACGCCTCGTTATCTACTACCGAGCGGTATTTGACGTAACGGCTCACGTCCGCAATGTGCACGCCAAGAATATATTTTCCGTCCGCAAATTCCAAAGATACCGCGTCGTCCACGTCGCGCGTGTCCGCGCCGTCTATCGTGAAAATAAGCTTATCGCGCAAATCCCTGCAGCCGTCATATTTTATAGGACGGGAAGCTGACAGCTCCGCCTCGCGTATAACTTCTTCGGGAAATTCCGAATACAGCCCGTGCGCGCGGATAATGGAAAGGACCTCGACGCCGAAGTTTCCGCTCTCACCCAAAATTTCAATTACCTTGCCGGACGGGTTGCGGTTCTGCGGATAGGAAGTAATTTCAACGAGAACCTTGTCGCCGTCCTTTGCATTCAGCGAAAGGGAAAGGGGAATAGACACTTCGGGAAGTTTAATATCGTCGGGCTGCAATATGCCGAAGCCGCCTTCGATATTAAACACGCCGACAATCTGAGTTCTGCCGCGCTCTTTTATTTCAACTATATAAGCCTCGTCCTCGGTGCCCTTTACGGGTGCGGCGAGTACCTTATCGCCGTCGTACGCGCCGCAAAGGGAGTGGGGCGGAATAAAAAAGTCGTGACCGAACTTTTCGTCGTCGGGTTCTACGAAGGCAAACCCCCTCGCGTTGCCGCGGACGGTACCCGAAAATACGCCCGCCTGCTTTGGCGTGCAGTATCTGCCCTTTCTGTCGTGCATAATCCTGCCCTCTTTTTCAAGCTCGCGGAGTACGGATTTCACTTCTTTCCGCGCCTGCTTTGTGTGAATAAAGGGGTTGCGGTTCACAATATCGTGCTCGGTCTTAAAGGCGAAGTTCGATGTAATTTGTATAGAAATTGTCTCTTTTAAAGTCATAATGCGAAA
>JAIEAS010000276.1 GCA_029071285.1 Clostridia bacterium | reverse complement strand
TAATTTTTGCCGTACTGTTCTTTGCCTATTTCGCTTGCAAGGTGTTCGATTCTTACACCAAGTGCAAACTCTCTCGCCTGCATTTCCACGCCCGATTTTGCAAGCATTTCAAAAGTATCTCGCGCGGAATGTCCTATGGCAAGAACGGCACAGTCAACCGAAAGTTCACTCTCCTGTCCGTTCTTCGTATTCTTAAGAACAAGACTTTTAAGCTGCTCGCCGCTTTTGACAATGCCCGTGACTTTTGTATTGAATAAGTACTCGCCGCCGTGCCCGACGATATACTTGCGGATATTTTGAAGAACTTCAAAAAGCTTGTCGCTACCGACGTGGGGTTTATTGAGGTACGCAACCTCTTCGGGTGCGCCGAATTTAGCAAAGGTAGTCAGAACCTCTTTATTGAAACCGTCGTGGGTTTGCGTATTGAGTTTTCCGTCTGAAAAAGTTCCCGCGCCGCCCTCGCCGAACTGAACGTTGCTCTCGGTGTTTAAAATGCGGTTATCAAAAAAAGTGTTTATTGTGCGTTTTCTGTCTTCGACCCTTTCGCCGCGCTCAATTATTATCGGCGCAATGCCGCGGTCTATGAGCCGAAGGGCGCAGAACAGCCCCGCAGGTCCCGAGCCTATAACGGCAACCTTGGGCGGATTTGAAAGCCGTTCAAAGGTACGCTCCGCTTGCTCGTCCTCATCCGAAAAAGCGATTGAATACACCCAAAAAATATTGCCCTTGTCACGCGCGTCAAGCGATTTTTTTATTATCGAAAAATGCTTTACCGAGGGCAATTTCTTTTTGGCAATCTGCAAAAGCTTTTGCTCGCTTTCACCTGTTTTAAGTTTTATATTGTCAAGCCTGCAAATCATAGTCTTTTCAAAATCGCGTCAGCCGCCGCCATTCCGCTCGTAAACGCCCACTGCAGATTATAACCGCCGCAATCGCCGTCTATATCCAGAACTTCGCCGGCAAAAAACAGATTTTTTACCGCCTTGCTTTCAAGTTCGTCGGTAATTTCATTCATATTTATGCCGCCCTTCGTTACCTGCGCGTAATCAAAACCCAAAGTGCCCGTAACTTTCAGCGTAAAGTTTTTAAGACAGTAAGCAATATCATTTTCATCCGCGCTCTTCGCCCGCGCAATTACCGCCCTTCCGAGCTGGTTATGAAGGGTGCCTGATAAAAGCTCGCTCGCCGGCGTTCCCGCGTGTTTTCTGTCCGCAAGATTTTTAATTATCAACTTTTCCGAAATATCTGGCAAAAATTCAAGCGAAAGCTCCACACCCTGCTTGTCCGCAACGTAAGACGACAGCTCGAATATCGCATTGCCCGAAACGCCGTAATCTGTAAAAATCACGTCACCGCGGCTTTCACCTAAAACCTTTCTGCCGCATACCGCCGTAACCTTGCAATCTGCGCGTATGCCTTTTAAGGTTTTTATATGAGCGGCATCGGTTTTGAACTGCACAAGCGACGGATACAAAGGCGTCAACGAGTGCCCCAGATTTGTAACAAGCGCATACGCCGAACCGTCCGTTTTAAACTGCTTCTGAGCCTTGCCGCCGACACAGAAAACAACGTACTCCGCATTTACGCTTTTACCGTCGGAAAGCTTTAAATTAAAGCCTTTTTGAATTTCTAAAACCTTGGTTGCAAGCATAATATCACATCTACCCTTAAGCTTTGCAATAAGCTGGTCGCAAAGCGCCGACGCTTGTCTGCCCGAGGGATAAATTCTGCCCTTATCGTCGGACGTAAAAAGGCAGTCAAAAAGCTTGCAAACGTCGTACGTGCGGCTGCATGCAATTTTATCAGCCAAAGCGACATTTCCGCCGTGGTAATGCCTTGCGGTCATATCGAGGTTGGAAACATTCCCCTGACCGTTGCCCGTTGCGGCAAGTTTTTTACCGAGTCGTTCGCCCGCGTCGATAAGGCATATTTTTAAATTTTTATTTGCTTCAAGCAACCGGACTGCGCACGCCATTCCCGAAGCTCCGCCGCCTATCACGGCTACGTCATATTTCATATACATTTTTCCTTTCGTTCATTTTATTACAAAAGGCTTAAACTGTCAACGTTTAAGCCCTTGCATAATTTCCTGAAACTTTTCGAGGTGAAGCTGTTCGTCCTGTAATATACGCGAAATTATATCTTTAAGCTGTTCGTTTTTCAGCCGCGTCAACATTCTCGAATAGAGCGAGATTGCCCTTTTTTCCGCCATAATATCGTCCTCGATCATATGAATCAGATTGCGGGAATAAGTCACGTATTTGGCGGAATAGAAACAGAACGCCGTAGGCGGGTTCTGACAATAAATAGGTTGCGCGCCCAAAGCCATAATGGTTTTGCCTAAAATTTCAAGATGAAGCATTTCCGCTATAGCGATACTTTCGATAGTGCGCGCATAGTCTTTATACCCGCATCTGTCAAAATTGAAATAATGGTAAAAGTATTGTAGTATTGTGTTCAACTCTCCGGTCGGCGAAGCGTATGCAGGCGAAATAACCGCTAAGCTGTAAGAATCGGGCGTGAGCCCCTCGGTCGTAGGAAACTCGGCTTGCAAAGTCAAAGGTTTTGCCATAAAAAACGCGCTCCTTTTCGCTTTACCATTCTATGAAAAGGAACGCAATTTTGGCACAGTCATTATTTTGTTAAAACGTAATAATCGTAATACTTTGTTCCGTCTTCTCCGACTAAAGGCTGTTCGGAATACTCAAAGCCCGATTTTATCACAGCCTTTTTTCTTTCGTCGGCAAACGGCTTCACCTTCGTGGCAATTTTATCACAGTAAAATAAATCGAACGCGGGATTTTTTATAAGCGAAATAATTTCTTCTATAGCTTCGGCGCGTTCGAAGTCGCTACGCAAATCAAGGCGCAACAATCCGCAGTTGTCAAAATAGTCCCTTTCGCTGTCACGGTGAAAAAGCTCTATAGTTCCGACCGCGCTGCCGCTTGATTTTTGCACGACCGCCCAACGCACGAAGTAACCGTGTCCGTAACTGAAAAGCCAGAACGACACCGCCTCTTTCATTCTTTCAATCGTTGTGTAATGAAAATCATCGCCGTGACAGTTGTCGCCGTTAAAAAAGGGAACTGCTTTTTTATCCGAATATACTTTTAAAAGGTCCTCGGCGTCCCTTTCGGTTACGCCTCTGAGAATGAAATTTTCGCCCTCGTAAACGGGTAAATTTTCGTAAACGTTCATAATTTTTCTTTTGTCAACCTAATATCTTCTTTAAAAACTGACCGGTATAACTTTGCGCGCACTTTGCAACTTCTTCGGGCGTGCCCGTCGCAACGACCGTACCGCCCTTATCGCCGCCTTCGGGTCCCAAATCTATAATCCAGTCGGCAGTTTTAATAACGTCGAGGTTATGCTCTATTACGAGCACGGTGTTGCCGCCGCTTCTGAGCCTTGCAAGAATATTTACAAGTTTGTCCACGTCGTAGCTGTGCAGCCCCGTCGTCGGCTCGTCAAGGATATAGAAAGTTCTGCCCGTGCTGCGCTTCGAGAGCTCGGTTGCAAGCTTTACGCGCTGCGCCTCTCCGCCCGAAAGTGTTGTTGAACTCTGTCCGAGTTTGACGTAACCCAAGCCGACGTCGCAGAGAGTTGAAATTTTATTGTAAATCGAAGTCACGGGTTTAAAGAACTCCGCCGCTTCTTCCGCCGTCATTTCAAGCACGTCCGAAATCGACTTGCCCTTATACTTTACGTCAAGCGTTTCGCGGTTGTAGCGTTTTCCTCCGCACACCTCGCACGGGACGTAAATATCGGGCAAAAAGTGCATTTCTATCTGTATTATTCCGTCGCCCTGACAGTGCTCGCATCTGCCGCCCGCTACGTTGAATGAAAATCTTCCGCTCTTGTAACCCTTTTCTTTCGCGTCGGGAGTTGCGGCGAACAGGTCGCGTATCATAGTGAATACGCCCGTGTAAGTTGCGGGATTGCTTCTCGGCGTTCTGCCTATGGGCTGCTGGTCGATTGCAATTACCTTATCGAAGTGCTCGGTTCCGTAGAAGGCGTCTGCATTGCCCAGCTGCTGGCGTGCTCCGTTGAGATTGTTTACGAGATAGGGATAGATAATTTCGTTGACAAGACTCGATTTACCGCTGCCCGAAACGCCGGTCACCGCGGTAATGAGCCCCACGGGAATTTCCACGTCAATGCCTTTAAGATTGTTTTGTTTGCAGCCCGTAACTTTCAGAAATCTGCCGTCGGGCTGAATACGCGCGACGGGAATTTCGATTTTGCGCCTGCCCGCAAGATAGTCGCCCGTTATCGAACGGGGCTCGTTCATAATATCCTGCAAGCTTCCGCTTGCCACCACTTCGCCGCCGTGCACTCCCGCGTGCGGACCTATATCAACGATATAGTCTGCGGCGCGCATAGTGTCCTCGTCGTGTTCAACGACGATTAGCGTGTTGCCCAAATCGCGCAGACCCAAAAGCGAATTTAACAGCTTCTGATTGTCGCGCTGGTGAAGTCCTATACTCGGCTCGTCCAGAATATACAAAACGCCTGTAAGCGCGCTGCCTATTTGTGTTGCAAGGCGGATACGCTGGCTTTCGCCTCCCGAAAGAGTCGCCGCACCGCGCGCCAAAGTCAAATAGCCAAGTCCCACGTTCTGCAAAAAGCTCAAACGGCTGTCGATTTCTTTTAATATGCTGTCGGCTATCATATGGTCGGTCTTTGTGAAGAATGAAAAATCAGTAAAAGCTTTTAAATCGTCAATTGAAAGCTCGCAGATTTCCATTATATTTTTGCCGCCGACGGTTACGGCAAGCGCTTCTTTTTTCAGTCTTTTGCCGTGACACGCGGGGCAGTCGGACGTGCGCATATATCTTTCGATATCCCACTTTACGCCCTCGGAACTCGTCTGCTCGTATCTGCGCTGTAAGTTGTTTACAAAGCCTTCCCACGACTTTTCGAAGCTACCCGAAAAATGGTAAGCGTTGTACTCCATTTCAATCTTTTCGCCGCCGTTGCCGTACATAAGAATGTCGTAAACGTTCTGCGGCAAATCTTGAACGGGCACGTCCATAGAAAAGTTATAAACCTTTGACAGCGCTTTAAGATACATCTGCGTCATTGAGGAAGAATCCAGATTCCAGCCGCTTATCTTAATCGCGCCGTCGCGCAGCGATTTGGTTTTATCGGGACAGATTAAATCGGGGTCCACAAGCTGTCTGAAACCGAGTCCCGAACATTCGGGGCAAGCCCCCCAAGGGGTATTGAACGAAAAAATTCTCGGCTCGATTTCCTCGATTGAAATTCCGCAGTCGGGGCAGGCGTATTTCGAAGAATACAGTTCCTCGATGCCGTCGCAGTCGATAACCACAAGCCCGTCGGCAAGGCGTAAAGCCGCCTCTAAGCTGTCCGTAAGTCTTTTTATAACTCCGTCCTTTATAATCAGTCTGTCGATTATTACAGAGATGTTGTGACGGATATTTTTTTCAAGCTTTATATCTTCCTGCAAGTCGTAAATTATTCCGTCTATCTTCACCCTGCCGTAGCCGCTCTTTTTATAGCTTGCAAGTTCTTTAACAACCTCGCCCTTCTTGCCCCGTAATACGTGTGCTACA
>JAIEAS010000275.1 GCA_029071285.1 Clostridia bacterium | reverse complement strand
TTATGTTTATAAGTGACAGCTCTTTATGTGCAGAACCTCGGGCGGTTTTACGTTGCCGACCATAATCCAGACGACGATTCCCCCGACGATTAACAGAAGAATTATCGCGTAAACAAGTATCGCGTAGCCCGAGGACAGCGCGGACCAAACCTTACTCGCCAGCATTGCCTGACCTCCTTGCCGCCGTCTTACCGGAATATTTCAGTATCTTTTTGATTTCATAAATTCCGTCCTCGCCGAAAATATTTTCAACCGCGGACGGTATGCTTTCCGAGGGTTTGAGTTTTCCGTTCAGATTTGCGCACGCCATAATCATAAGCTTCGAAGCCGCGACTAAGTCGAGCGCTTCAGCCTCTTCGCCGCCGCACGCAAGGTACGCCGAGGCGAAAAGCTCTATCTTCTGCCAGGCCTTGTTGCTTAGCGCAAAGGGGGTGTGCGAGGCGATATATTTTTCAAATTTATCAATCTTTTTCCAGCACTTGTCCTCGTCGAGAGAGTAAGTCTTTTTCGCCGCGTCCGCAATGCTTTTCAGCTGATAGTAACTAAGCGTATTAAACTGCGTCTTGCTGTCCTTAGACTTGGCGGGGGATATATCCAAATCGAGAACGCAGGCGTTTTCCGCAATCAGCGGGTCGGCGTCTTTGAGATATGAATTTTCCGAAAGGGCAAACACAAACCACAGATTCTGCGGAAGCTTTAATTCTCTGCCGCCTTCGAGGTAAAGGCTTGCGCCCGCCTCGGGGTTTTTCATAAACTTTGCAAATGGCGTAAAGAATTGAGCAATATCCGCGATTTCCACGTTTTCAACGCAGACGGGCTGAACGCAGTGCTTATTGTCCGCCGCAAATTCCATGGTATCTTTAACGCCGCCGAGGTTTAAGAACCCGCTTATATTTTCGCATTTTTCATAAATCTCAACCGAGGCTTGCGCGCCGAAAAATCCGCACAGATTGCGAAGGAATTCAGCCGTAAGAGTGTTGTTTCCGCTCTTTAAAAGTATCAGCCTTGTCGAGGCAAACGCGGACAGAATTTTGCGCGCCGTCTTGATATTTACGGACAAACCGCGCTCGGTTAAATACGCCGTCAGATTTTCCGCAGCCGCCGCAAAGGTAAGCCCGTCGTCGAGGTATTTCAAAATTTCGCGCTCGTCGCCCTCAACCTCTTTAACTTCTTCCTGCTCATCTTCTTCATTTGAAAACTCCTGCTCGAACAGACTTTCGAGCGAGTCCGCGCCTTCCGCCTTGACCGCCACCGGTCTTTGCGTGCTGACTGCAACGGGGTGGGCTTTGGCGTTTTTCATCTGGATGAAGCTTGACGCAAGCAACGCCGCCGCGGTTACGAAAATCATAACTATCACAACGATTACGGGCGCAGCCCCCGGCGTGTCCATAGTCATAACGTGTACTAAATTGAGGGTTGCGAAAATCACCGCGCCGAGCACGGATATAAGCATAAGTATCAGTCCCGCAAGCTTCTGTTTTTTGCCGCTAGGCAAAACCTGCTGCACGGGCGCGAGGGTATATCCCCCTTCCACCACGTTCGAAATCGTGGGGATATAGTCCGAAAGCCTAGTTTTATCGGGCTTTAAAACCTCGCCCGAAACCTGCATTATTCCCGCAAGACAGATATCCGTTACCGACCTTCCGACGAACACGGTATAGCTTCCGCCCTCGGTAACCTTTCTGCCTGTTTCGGGGCAGTAAACCGCAAGGCGTTCGGGGGATACGCGGAAGCGCAGAGTCTTCGCTTCTCCCGCGCGAAGGCGGACTTTTATGTAACTTTTAAGCTCCTTTACGGGGCGTATAATTTTTGAATCGGGCTTGCCGATATACAGCTGCACGACTTCGCTGCCGTCCACCTTGCCCGTGTTTGTAACGGTAACTAAAACCTGCTCTCCCTGCACGGATAAATCGGAATAGGTAAACTCGGTATAACTAAGTCCGTGCCCGAAGGGATATTTTACGTCAAGCCCAGCGGTCGTGTAATATCTGTAACCCAAAAACGACCCTATCCTTATTTTTCCGCTGTCCTTGTCCCTCTTGATTTTTTCAAAGTAACTGTCCGTATCGGCGTAGAGGGTGTTGGCAAGTCTGCCGCTGGGGCTCTTGCCCAAGAGAATATTCACGAGCGCCTCGCCGCCGCGCTTACAGTATACAGGCGCGGTAAGAAGTGCGGAAACGCCGCTGTCGAACCCGACGTCCACGCTTTGGGCAGTAGTTAAAACCGCTATAATTTTTACGCCCGCGTCTTTGAGTGCGGCGATAAGCGCAAGTCTGTTTGCGGGGAGTTTCATTCTGCTATCGTCGGCGGTATCCAGAAACAGAAGCGCGGTATCGCTGTTTTTTGCAAGAACCACGGCTTCGTGCAAAAGCGCGTCGTCCCTTTCGTCCGCAAGCTTATATCCCTGCGCCGCGCCGGTTAAGTTAAAGGAAGTTTTTGCAATAATATCCGCAAAGCTTTCGCCCGAGGCGGGATTTTTAACGAACGCGGGCTGACCTATCACGCAGATTTTTTCCGCACCGCCAAGGGGCAGAACCCCCTCGTTTTTAAGAAGAACTATGCTCTCTTCCGCAGCCTGCAAAGCGAGGGCTTCGGAATCGTAATTCGTTTCGGGTTTTTCGTCCGCGCCGATATTGCAGTACAGTGCAAAGTCGATTGCCTTGTCCGCCGCTTCGTCCGCGAGGTCGGGGCTCAGCGCACTGCCCGCACGGCAGGCGGCTTCCAGCTCTCCCTGCGAAGCTTCGCCTCTGTCGCAGGCGTTTTTGATTTCTTCGTAAGCTTCCGTTGCGGTTTTAAGCGCGGCGGCATCGCTTGCGTAGGAAAAGGTATTGCCCGCCGCAACGCTTTCAACCGCTAAGTCCTTGTCGGTCTGCGAGCAGAGGATAAATCCGCTGTCGCCCGCGGCACCGCGCAAAATTGCGGAAACGGTATCGCAGTTAACCCTTTCGTACTTGCCCGAAAGCTTAGTGTAAGCGGTCATAAACACGCCGCCGTAGGAACCTTCGAAAAGCTCGGCAAAGCCGAAGATATAGTCGCGCACAGCGCGCCCGTCGGGGAAAACGTCAAGATAGTTCACGTCGCTGTCGTAAAGTGCGCAGCCCGTAACGCAGGGCGTAACCCCCGCGTTCTTTACCGATTTAACCGCGCCGTAAATGACCGCGCCCGCATAAAAGGGGTCCTCGGTCAGACCCGAAGTATAGGGATTGCTTTTGGTCTTTGCTTCGGGCGTGAATAAAAGATTTACGCCGCGCTCCTTTGCGCGCACGGCTAAATCGCCCGAAACGGAAGAAATAAGCTCGTTATTCCAGCTGGATACGAGGAAGGAATACGCGGGGTAAATTTGCCCGTCCGCAGCGTTTATCCCCTCTGCCTGTTCGGGAACGACGCGGGGCACGCCCCCGCCGAGCTCGCCCGAGCCGAGCAGATTTCCGTCCGCAAGCATTTCAAGCTTTTTATCGGTTGGTATTGAATTTATTATCTCACGGTTTTTAATCATAAAAAACTCCGTCGTTATAGTTCGAAAATTAAAATGTAATCAATCGTGGCAGTGCCCGAACTCTGATAATTCAAAGTAAGGCTTTGCCCCGCTTCAAGCTCTACGGCGATTTCTTTGCCGCCGCGTCCGGCTTCGTCAATCACTTCGCCGCCCGAGCTTACGGTGATATAGCTGTAATAGTTTGAAGTGTAGCACTTAAGGCGCACCTGCATTTTTCTGTCGGCGGTAACCGTAAGGCTCGCGTATGAGTTGGTGGAAATGAAAGCTCCGTTCTGCGCTCTGAAGCCGCTCGCAGATACGGAATAGCCGTCGGATTCGCCAACGCTCTTCACGAACTCGCCCTGAGTTTTGCAGGTCGGGCACTTGCCGTTTGTATTGTACCCGTGATACAGCTTTCCATCCTTTTCGGTTCTGGTTATTCCGCAAGTAGGACACTTGCCCGACCTTTCGCCGTCCTGCGTGCAGGTCGGATTTTTCGTCGTAGTCCAGACTAACTCGGTCTGCATCGTCGTGGGTTTTCCGTCCTTGCCGTAGGTCCAGATTGAACCCGAATCTTCGTGAATACAGTCCGCATAGAAGTAAACGTCCGTATACAGCGACAAATTCGAGGGGCGTATTGCCATCCACTGCGCCTGCGTTCCGCAGTAGTAAATTGCGCGGGACGCGCCGATTGCGCCGTTTTCAATTTCTGTAACCGAAGTCGGAATTACGTAATAGCCGTAATCTGTCAGCGCGTTTTTGCGTATTTTGTAAGATGAAACTTTGGTCTTTTCAAAGGTAAAGCTTTCGGGCAGTATTTTGTAGAGCTCGGTGTTTTCCGAGCCGTACAGATTCCAGCTTCCCCCGTACTCGGCGAATTTAAATCCGTCGGCTTCGGCAAAGTTTATTTTATCCTTTTCGTTATCGAAAACGCACAGCGCGTAGAAACCGCAGTAGCCGTTGGCGGGACTACCCGCGGTTATATTCAGTCTGCTGAGGTTGTGCACCTGCAGGAGCGAGTCGCAGCCGTAAAACGCCTGGTCGCCTATCGTAATTACCGATGACGGAATAACCGCGTCCGCAACAGCCGAACAGTAGTAAAACGCCTGCGCGGGAATTGCCGTAAGCGTGCGCGGCAGTGACAGGTATTTCAATGCAACGCAGTTATAGAACGCGCCCTCGCCGAGGTATGAAAGCTGCGTATCCTGCAGATTTACCGAGGCAAGGTCGTAGCAGCGGGCAAACGCGCCCTCGCCGATTTCGGTCAGGTTTTTGCCGAGCGAAAGATTTTTCAGAGCGGTGCAGCCGCTGAACGCCTCTTCACCTATCTCAGTAACCACGTTCAGATTAGCGGCGGTGATTTCGGTATTTTCCTTGAAAGCGCGCTT
Source organism: Clostridia bacterium (assembly GCA_029071285.1). Taxonomy (GTDB): domain Bacteria; phylum Bacillota; class Clostridia; order Christensenellales; family Borkfalkiaceae; genus Coproplasma. The sequence continues at coordinate 3,459 of JAIEAS010000275.1, read as the reverse complement.
TGCTATTCTGTAAGAATATCTGTTTCCGCCGTATGATATTTCGCCTAAATTCAGCGAGGTTACGCCCTCGCCGCACCAGACCGCAACCCAGTCGCTGCCCAATTGCAGGAAAGTTACGCCGTTAATTTCGGTAAAATTAAGCTTCTCCGCCGCCCACACGTCGGAAACGACGAACACCGCCGAATAGCCTATGCCGCCGTTGTCGTACATATCGTCGGTAATTTGCAGACTGCTGTAATTTACCACCGCGCGGAGCCTGTCGCAGCCGAAAAACGCGCTGTCGCCTATCCCGCCCAGCGAGGGCGGAAGGGTTATTTTTCTTAAGCTTTTGCAGTACGCAAACGCGCCCGCGTTGATGCCCGTAACGCCGCTCGGGATAACTATTTCCGAAAGGGCTGTGCAGCCGTTGAACGCCGACTCGCCTATGCCGCCGTCCGCGGACGGAATGGAAACGGTTTTAAGCGAAGTGCAGTCCTCGAACGCGCCCCTGTCTATCGAAGTTACGCCGCCCCTGATATCCACGTAAGCAAGCGCGGTGCAGCCGCTGAAAGTGCGCATTCCCAGACTGAGCGCACGGCGGTTGGGTATAACCGCATCGGTAAGCGAGGTGCAGCCGCTGAACGCATAATCGTCTGTTGAAGTCAGATTTTCGTTAAACCCGATAAATCCAAGCGAGGTGCAGCCGCCGAACGCGCTGTTGCCGATTCTGGTTACGCCGTCGGGAATGCGGAAGGTAGTCAAAGCCTTGCAGCCTTTAAAGGTCATAGCTTTGATTTCGCTTACGGGGGACGAGCGCGAAATTGAAACTTCGGCAAGATTTTCACATTCGCAGAACGCGAACGCGCCTATCGAGTTTACCGTTTCGGGAATGGTTACCGAGGTTATATCCTCTCTGTAAAAAAGATAATCGATAACCGTGTAGCCCTCGAAGTCCGAGAGATAGTCAAACGACGGAAGGTCCAGAACTTTGTCTTCGGGATAGTCGATAAGATACCAGCCCGCGGGCTGTGCAAAACTGCCGTCGGTCAGGGCAATGATATAACCTTCGGTTAAAGCTTTGGGAATCGCCCTCCCTAACGAGTCGAATATCGCAATCGAGTAATCGCAGGGAATTTCCGTTCTGCTGAGATTGTAAATTTCAAAAAGTCTGTAGCAGTTCTCGAATATATCGTAGCCCGCCGCCCTTACGGTTGAGGGAATAACAATTTTTTTCAGTCCCGTACAGCCGAAGAACGCGCGGTTTCCGATACCGCCTATACCCTCGTTCAGATTTACTTCTTTAAGCGCGGTGCAGTTTGCAAAGGCGTAAGCCGCCAAAGATTGAGCCCGCGTCAGAGTAACCCTTTCAAGATTGTTTTCACTGCCGCAGTTGTAGGCAATGGTATCGCTTCTGTCCGCGTTGTAGCCGAAGTAGGGCGCGGTCAGGGAAGTCAGGCTCACGCAGCCCGCCAGCGCACGGTAGCCGAAATATTCAACGCTGTCGGGAATCTGAATTTCGGTCAGATTTTCGCAATTCGCAAACGCGTAATCGCCTATATATACGAGAATTTTTTCTTCGCCCTCGAAGGTAACGCCTACAAGCGAGGTACAGTTTTCAAACGCGGATTGACCCAGCATTTTAAGAGTTTCGGGCACGGTGAAGCCCGTAATCTGCGTACAGTTCGCAAACGCGCTGTCGCCTATACTTTCAACTCCGTCGGCGTTGAAGTAAGGGATATTCGTACGTTCAAACGCAAAATTGCCAACTGAAATTAATCCTTCCTGGGGAATTCTCAGCGTTGTAAGCGCGGTGCCGCGGAACGCGTTGTTGCCTATTGAATATTCGTCGCCGTGGATATAAACTATTTCCACGCTTTCAAGGTTCATAAAACTGCGGCAGAAATCGTCGCAGATTTTGCCGAGATAGCCGATAGTAAGATTTTTAAGCGAGCTCGTGGCAGCGTCGTTCGTGCCGAAAAGCCCTGCTATCGTGCCGCAGTTTTCGCCGTCGTAATTCTGCAGATACAAATCGGTTACGGCTAAGTCGCCGCGGAAGATTGCGGCGTCTTCGGGATAAATTACCGTCTTTTCAATTTTAACGGTTTTAAGACTTTTGCAGTCCCTGAACGCGCCCGCGCCGAGCGAGATTTCGCCCTCGCCCGTGATTTCAAGCGATTTAAGCGCGGCGCACTCCGCAAACGCGCGCTCGCCGACTTCCGTGGTTTTGTCCATGCTCACGGAAGCAAGCTTGGTGCAGCCCGCAAAAGCGTTACCGCCTATTTTTACCCCGCCCTCTATTTTAAGGCGCTTGATTTTTGAGTTGTTTTCGAACGCGCCACCGCTTATTGCGATTACGGTGTGTCCGTCGATTTTTTCGGGAATTAAAACGTTGGGCTTCGAACCCCTGTAGCCCGTAACTATAATGTTCGAGCCCGCCGACTTATCGCCGTCCTCGAATTCGTACTTCACGCCCGAGTAGGTAAAGCCGGTCGCGCCGCCGATAAAATCTTTGAGCTGAAAATAGGTTGCAAGCGCAACGCACGCCAGAAGAACGCAGGCGAGAATGCTTACGAGAACGGGCACGCCAAGACGCCTTTGGGAAACCACCCTCGTCTTGCCGCGCATCGCGGTTTTAATTCCGTCTAAATCAACGGGCTGACCGCTCTCCGCCGCGCCCTCTTCAACTACGCCGTTTTTGCCGTTTCTGTAAACCAGACCGCCGAACACCGCACTCTCGGCTTTTGCGATAAAATCGCAGCAAGCCTCGTCGACCTCGATTTTTTCACTGAACGCGAAAGAACTCTCAGCCGCCCCGCCCCTGTCTGAAGAAAGGCTTATATTTTTCAACATTCTGCCGCCCGCGTCCAAAAGAGTGATTTTTAAATCTATCCCTTCAACCGCAACGCTTCGGCAGTTTTTAAGCTTCAATAAAAGATATTTTCTGCCCTCGCTACGGACGAAAATGTAGCTTGAAACTTCAACGAAGTTTCCTGTCTGGGGACGGGTATACGCGCCCTTTGAAATTACTTCATAGTTTTCCATCGCGCCCCTCCCCCTTTAATTTTCCGCTCTTGTATAAAACGCAGATTGCGGCGGTAATCAGATTTACCGCAACCATACCCAGCGCGGCAAGAAAAGTATACAGCCAATCCATTCCCGACAGAAGAAAACTTTCGCCGTAAATTCCGCCGAAAAGATTTGTTATACAGATTTTTGCAAATACAACGCCGACGATATCTGCGGCCGCGCTTAATGAAAGATACCACGCAAGATTTTTGGGACTGATTTCGCCGCGCAGCCCGCTGCCCGTTTTTTTGCCGTCAACCGCGTTGAGCGACAAGGTTACGAAGGACGTTTCGGCGGGCAGCTCGCACGCCTCGGTAAAGCCTTGTTTTGCGATAATTTCTTTCACGTTCAAAATTTTGACCGTTACGCCCTCTTTGTTGAAAACCGCAACGTCAAAATCGATATACTTTACTT
>JAIEAS010000274.1 GCA_029071285.1 Clostridia bacterium | reverse complement strand
GTATTTTACAAAAGAGAGGTAAATTTTACAGGTGGAAAACAAGCACGGCGGACACAGAAAGCGTATGTATGAAAAGTTGTCGGGCGGCGACAAACTATTCGACCACGAAATTCTGGAAATGATTTTATACAACGTCTACCGCCAGGGCGACACCAACGGAATTGCGCACGACCTTTTAAACAGGTTCGTTTCAATCAGAGGGGTGTTTTCCGCCGACCCGAAGGAGCTTATGACGGTCGACGGCGTTGGCGAGTCCGCGGCTTATTACCTTGCAACTCTCGGCAAGTGCTTCGAGAGGGTGAGCTCGGTCGAGTGGCTCGCTTCGCTTAAAAACAGGGACGAGGTTAAAAAGCTCGTAAAAATGCGCTTCCGCGGCAAGCCCGAAGAGTATCTGGAGCTGTATCTGCTTGCGCGGAGCGGAAAGGTGAAGAGGATTATAACCTTCACTTCCGAGGATATTAACAAAGTCGTATTGACCGCGGAAAAAATCGTTGAAATTATCTCGCTTGTAAAACCTGCCGGATTAATCGCGGCGCACAATCATATAAACGGCTCGTCGCTGCCTTCCGAAAACGATTTCAATTTCACGAAAGAGCTGCAGATGATCTGCAGTATGAACAATGTGGATTTAATCGACCACCTTATTTACGCCGGCGACGACAATATATTCTGCTTTTCCGACAACGACTGTCTGGCAGGAATAAAGAACCGTTTTTCAATGGATAACGTAATCAAATGGATAGAAAAGTCAAACTGAAATTCAAAGACCAGAATTTTGCAAAGTACATAAAAATAGTGCTTATTGCAGTGCTGGTTATAATAGAAATTATCATTTGCGCACAGCACGTGGGCAAACGCGGCGGTACGACCTACATAATTTCGATTGTTGCGTGCTGTTTGCTTCTGGACGTGTTCGAGGCGCTGAACAGCTTCGTCATAAAAAAGTATGCCGCAAAGCTCGTGTTTTACGCGCTGGATTCCATTCTGCTGCTTGCGATATGTCTTTTAACCGGTAACTCGTACCTGTCAACCCTTTACTGCATAGTGCTTACGCAGTTCTATCTTTCCTTCGACGAGGGAAAAATAAACACGATACTTTTTATCGTAAGCTGCGGCTTGTTCGTAATTTCCTTCGTGTGCGGCTGGGTTATGGTTTATAAAGGCGCGTCGCTGTACGAAAGTATAGTACAGATTTTCGGCGACTGCGTGTTCGGCGTGTTCATTCTCGGAATGCATTTTGCGGTCGTAAGCTTCCTTTTAAAGTTTTACAGCAACAACAAAAAGCTATCTCTTGCGCTTAAAGAAGCGGACGAGAGCCGTGCTGAATTGCAAGCGGCGTACGAAAAGATTTCCGAAACCGCGGTGTACGAAGAGCGCAACCGTATCGCAAAGGATATTCACGACAACGCGGGACACTCCATGACCACTGTAATAATGCAGACGGAAGCGGCAAAGCTTTTGATTGATAACAATCCCGAAGAGGCGAAAAACAGAATTATTTCCGCAAATATGCAGGCGAAAAACGCCTTGGAGCAGATGCGCGAAAGCGTTCACCTTTTGGCGGGCAGAGCCACGGCAAAGACTCTGAGGGAAGAGTTTGAAGAAATTATCGCGCAGACGATAGACGGCACCGAGCTTAAAATCCGCTGTGATTTAGAGGACTTGCAGGCGGACGAGGACGAACACCGCTTTTTGTGCAACACCTTAAAGGAGTGCCTTGCAAACGGTATCCGCCACGGCAAAGCGACCACCTTTTATATCGAGCTTAAAAACGTTTTATCTTGTTTAAGCCTTTTAATATCCGACAACGGCTGCGGCGTGCAGGGCGAAGTAAAGGAAGGGTTCGGACTTAAAGGCATACGCGAAAAGTGTGAAAAGCTGGGCGGACGCTGCTATTTTTCGGGCGACGCCGAAAACGGCTTTGAAGTGAATATAACCTTGCCCTATCAAAAAAATAAGGAGTTATTATGATTAAAGTTTTACTTGTTGACGACCAGAAAATTCTGGCTGAGGGAATGAAGAGCGTGCTTGAAACGTGCAGCGACTTCACCGTCTGCGGTATTGCCGGCGACGGCATCGAAGCGGTTGCCCTTGCCGAAAAAGTCAAACCCGACGTCGTGCTTATGGATATCCGTATGCCAAATATGAACGGCGTGGCGGCAACCAAGCGCATAAAGGAAATAGACGAAAATATCAAAATAATAATTCTTACCACCTTTGACGACAGCGACTATATTTTAAGCGCGATAAACAACGGCGCAAGCGGATATCTTTTAAAGGATATCGGCTCGACCGCGCTTATCGACGCAATTAAAAACGCTTACGCGGGCGACACTATTCTGCCCTCGAAAATCGCAAAAAAAATCACCGACGCCGCGATGATGGTTTCTTCTGATAAGGAAATCAAGCTGAAAAAGCTTTTCAACCTCTCGGACAGGGAGGTGGAAATTGCGCTTATGCTCAACGACGGTTTTTCAAACAGACAGATAGCCGCCGCTATGAAACTCTCTGACGG
>JAIEAS010000273.1 GCA_029071285.1 Clostridia bacterium | reverse complement strand
AGATGTGTATACCAGACAGGCGCTACGCCGTGGACTACGCCTATAAGGGCTTTTTCGAACACGAAATTTCCATACGAAAAGCCACCAACTTCCCGCCTTACTCGCTGATATGCAGGGTAATGGTTACTTCGGACGACAAGGCGCAGGCTTTGGAAACGTTGAAAGCAGTTTACTTTGCGACAGAGGAACTGCGCGCAAAGCACCCCGAAGAATTTTATTTTTTAAACAAGATGCACTCGCCCATAAAAAAGATACAGGGCAAAATGCGCTATCAGGTGCTGATAAGACTTAGCGGCACTAAGCTGCTTGAAGAAATTTACGACATAGCGGTTAAAAATACCTCTAATTCCGTACTCGTTTACGTTGAAGAAAACCCAGTTAATTTAAGTTAAGGGCTGACCATATAGGAGATTGAAAATGCTAAGATACGTTGTGCAGACGGGCGATCCCGTGTTGAGAAAAAAGTGCGAACAGGTAACCGCGTTCAATAAAGAACTCGGAACTCTTTTGGACGATATGAAGGAAACGGTGCGCGCCGAAAACGGTGCGGGGCTCGCAGCTCCGCAGATAGGAATATCCAAGCGCGTGGTGGTTATCGATGTTGCCGAAGGCTTCTTCGAACTTGTGAACCCCGTAATAGTTTCAACCAAGGGCGAGCAGACTGGCGCGGAGGGCTGCCTTTCGGTCAAGGGCAAGCAGGGCACGGTTACCCGCCCGAACAAGGTCAAAGCCGAGTACCGCGACCGCAACGGCAAAAAGCATAAGCTTACCGCCGAGGGATTTTTCGCCCGCGCGGTCTGCCACGAGCTCGACCATCTGGACGGAATACTCTACACTGACAAGGCGGACGAAATCTACGACCTGCCGCCCGAAGAGGAGTAATTTTATGAGGATAGTTTTCGCAGGCTCGCCCGAGTTTGCCGTGCCCGCGTTAAAGGCACTGCACGGCGCGGGTGTGGAAATAGCCGCGGTGTTAACGCAGCCTGATAAGCCCGTCGGCAGAAAAAAGATTTTAACCCCCACGCCCGTGAAGGCGGCGGCGGTTGAACTCGGATTGCCCGTTTACGACTTTGCAAAAATCCGCGAACACGTCAAAGATATTTCGGGGCTTGCGGATATTATGATAACCTGCGCGTACGGTCAGATTTTAACGCGCGAAGTTCTCAACTGTTTCAAGGGCGGCGTGTGGAATCTGCACGCGTCCCTTCTTCCCAAATTCCGCGGCGCGTCGCCCATTCAGTCGGCGATACTCGCGGGTGAAAAGTACACGGGCGTGACCGTTATGAAAACCGAACTCGAAATCGACAGCGGCGATATACTGCTCGTCAAACGCTGCGAGGTCGGCGAAAAAACTTACGGCGAGCTTCGGGACGAGCTGTCCGCTCTTGCGGCGGAAGCGGCGGTGGAAGCAATCGGATATTTAAAGGCGGGCGAGCCGCTATTATTAATGCAGGACGAGGCGGGCATCACCCACTGCAAAAAAATCAACAAAGAAAACGCAAGGATAGATTTTAATAAAACGGCGGAGGATATCGTCCGCCTTATCCGCGCAATGAATCCCGAACCCGTTGCCTACTGTCTGCAAAACGGAAGCGTTTTAAATATTCTTAACGCGCAGATTGCCGAAGGCTGCGGCGCGGCGGGCGAGGTTTTATCCGCGGATAAAAAGGGCGTATGCGTCGCGTGCGCGAACGGCGCGGTACTGATAACCGAGCTTATACCCGCGGGCGGGAAGAGAATGAAGGCAAGCGATTATTGTAACGGCAGAAAGATAAAGGCGGGGGACAAACTTGACTAATCCGCTCTGCGACCCTTATCTGGTTCTGACTAAGGTCTACGGCGGCGGCAAGTACTTGAAGCAGTCGCTCGCCGAAACGCCCGTTGAATTTATCAACAAACCGCGCACGGTGAAAATCTGTTACGGCGTTCTGGAAAAGGATATTTACCTCAATAATATCATTTCGGCAAATACCCAAAAGCCGCCCAAAAGCGCGGTCAGGCTGATACTCAAAATTGCGCTGTATATGCTTGAATTTATGTCAAAGCACGACTATATGGTGGTGGACAGCGCGGTTGAGCTGACAAAAAAACTTGGCAAGGACGGAGCTTCTGGTTTTGTGAACGCTTTTCTGCGTTCGTACTCTCTTCCGCCCGAGCCGCAAAGCGCGGACGAAAAAATTTCACTCGAATGCAGCGCGCCGCTGTGGTTTGTAAAGCGCGTGCGCCGCAGCTATAAATCAGAGGCGGCTGAAATTCTGTCCGCTGCCTCGGAGGGCATCTCGGTCAGGTTCGAGAGGAACGCCGAAAACTATCTCGACAAACCGCATATCGACACGCCCTTTGAAAACGTTTATATTTTCAAGAATTTCATCCGCGACGAAAATTTCGATAACGGCGGCTACACCTTTCAGTCGGTGGGTTCTGTCGCAATCTGCAATGCGGTTGAACCTTGCGGAAAAATTCTTGACGCCTGCGCCGCGCCAGGCGGAAAATCGGTGTTGCTTTCAAAAAAGTGCGATGCGGTTACAGCAAACGAGCTTCACCCGCACAGGGCTGAACTTATCAAGGCTTATGCAGGCAGAATGGGCGCGGAAAATATCACCGTCAACGTCGGCGACAGTACGGTGTTTAATCCCGAATACGAAAATAAATTCGACGCGGTTCTGTGCGACGTCCCCTGTTCGGGCACGGGTGTCATAAACGAAAACCCCGATATAAAACTTTTCAGAAAGGAAGAGGATATCGCCTCGCTGAATGAAACCCAGCTTGCGGTTCTGAAAAACTGCTCGCGGTACGTGAAGTCGGGCGGCAGGCTGTATTACTCGACCTGTTCGATTTTGCCAGAAGAAAACGACAGCATAGTTTATAAGTTTTTGCAAGACTGCAAGGGCTTCACACTGGAAATTCCCGAAAGCCCGCTTGCGCACCGCAGGACGAAATTCGGTTTGCAGTTTCTGCCGCATATATCATTGGGCGTCGGCTTTTTTATAACATCATTCAAAAGAGGATAAAAAAATGGATAAAGCAAGAAAAGAATATATCAGAAGCTGCGAGGTATCCGAGCTTTTAACCGTAGAACTCGGCGGTTACGAACAGAAAATTTTAATAGAGGGCAAAACCAAAAATTTGCCCGTCGTGATCTGTCTGCACGGAGGCCCCGGCTCGCCCGTTCCCTTTTCAGTGGGCTGCCGCGGACTGTTCCCCGAGTGGACGCAAAAAGCGATAATGGTCTTCTGGGACCAGCTCGGCTGCGGCATAAACAACCGCTTAATCGACGACAGCTTTAAAACCGAAAACTTCGTCGATATGACCTGCGACCTCGTCAACTTTGTAAAAGAAAAATTTCCCAAAAACAAGCTCTTCCTTTTCGGCGTAAGCTGGGGAAGCATTCTGTCCCTTCAGTCGGCTCTCAGAATTCCCGAAAAGCTTGACGGCGTTTTCGTCTACGGACAGGTTCTTAAAAATCTTTTCTTCAACGGCGAAGTAACGTCCGCATTCGAGGGCGCGCCCGAAAAAGTAATCAAGCAAGTGAACAAAATTCTTGAAACGGGTGTTGACTGCGAAGATAAAATTCTTAATAAAAACCTTAAAACGCTGTACAAGCTTTTAAGTAAATACACTAACGCCTACACCAACAAAAACGCCGCGCCCGCGCCTATAGGCAAAATAATAAAAGGGCTTATGCAGAGCCCCGACTACAAGTTCCGCGACTTTATGGCGGTTGTGAAAAACGGCTACGCAAAAAACATATCGCTTCTGCGCGAGCATTTGAATTCGGACTTGTCGCCCCGCCTTTCGGAGTTGAAGGTTAAGTATTTAATGTTGCAGGGTGATACCGATATAGTGACTTCAACCGCGAACGTTTTAAAAGCGGTGGAGAGCTGCGGCAATAAAAACGTTACGGTGAAGGTGGTAAAAAACTCGGGGCATATGCCCTCGTCGGAAGCGATGGAAGAGTGCTTTAAAACCCTTTTACAATTCGTGCAATGAAAAGTGTTTTACAGGATTTAAGCTTTGAAGAGCTTGAAAACTTAATACTGTCCCTCGGTGAAAAAAAGTTTCGCGCCAAGCAGCTTTACGACGGGCTTATACGGGGCAGAAAAATTTCCGAAATAAATATCCCCGCAGACTTAAAAAACAAGCTTCTGGAAAGCTTCGAGGACGAGCCGGTTAAAATTATAAAAACTCTCGTATCCGAGCTGGACGGCACGGAAAAGTATCTTTTTCAGCTTGCCGACGGAAACGTTATCGAGGGCGTTTTGATGCAGTACGAGTACGGATATTCGCAGTGCGTTTCAACGCAGGTCGGATGCCGTATGGGCTGTAAGTTCTGCGCAAGCACTCTGGGCGGACTCGTGCGCAATCTTAGCGCTGGCGAAATCCTTTCGCAGATTTACGTCGTAAACGCGCTGCACACCGTAAAAAAGGGAAGAAACCCCGCGGACGGCGCGGTCAAAAAAGTAGTGCTTATGGGCAGCGGCGAACCGCTCGACAATTACGATAACGTCGTTAAATTTTTGCGCAACCTTTCCGCGCCCGAGGGCTTTAACCGCTCGCCGCGAAACGTTTCGCTTTCCACATGCGGAATAGTTCCGAAAATATACGCACTGGCGGACGAGGGAATCGACGTAAATTTAACCATATCCCTGCACCAGACCACGGACGAGGGCAGGGCGCGGACTATGCCGATAGCCAAAAAATATTCTATCGAGCAGATTCTGGACGCCTGCACCTATTACTTCAACAAGACGGGCAGACGGTACATTTTCGAGTACACTTTAATCGACGACGAAAACTGCGACAGAGAACACGCGCAGGAGCTTATAAAGCTTTTAAAGGGGCGGTGCTGTCACGTGAATTTAATAAGGCTCAACTAGGTAAAGGAGAGAAATCTTTTATCCGCAAGCGACAAAAAGGCTTACGAATTTTTGGGCTGGCTTGAAAAAGGCGGACTTTCCGCAACCGTCAGACGGAGGGTGGGGGCGGATATAGACGCCGCTTGCGGACAGCTCAGGGCTAACTACTTAAAAGAAAACAACTAACCGCGGATATGCGTCGTATATCTGCGCGGTTGGGTCAACTATAATAAGGAGAAATTATGGATATAAAAATTGCGCCTTCGATACTTTCGGCGGACTTTTCCGTTATGGGCGAAACCATTAAAAAATTAGAGCAAAGCGGAGCGGACCTCATACACTGCGACGTTATGGACGGAACCTTCGTCGAGCCGATAACCTTCGGCGGACAGATGGTAAAAAACATAAGGCCGCTTACAAAACTTCCGCTGGACGCGCACCTTATGATAGAGCACCCCAAAACGCAGATAAAGTTTTTTGCGGATGCGGGCGCGGATATAATAACCGTACACTACAAGGCGTGTAAAAAAATTTCCGATACCTACCTCGAAGAAACGCTGAAAATGATTAAGTCATACGGCGTAAAGTGCGGCGCGGTGGTAAACCCCGACGTGCCCGTGGAAAATATCTTCCCCGTGTTTCCGCTGTGCGATATGGTGCTTTTAATGTCGGTATACCCCGGTTACGGCGGACAGAAATTTATCCCCGAGGTTATGGGCAAAATAGAAAAGGCGCGCGAGTACGCCCGCTTTATAGGCCGTCCCGATATGGATATCGAAATCGACGGCGGAGTTACCCTCGATAACGCGGCGGCAATCCGCGCTGCGGGCGCGAACGTGCTCGTTGCGGGTTCCGCGGTTTTCAACGCGCCCGATATGGCGGCGGCAATCAGAACGCTTAAAAAATGAAGGGCATAATACTTTTAAACGGCGACCCGTATTCGGGCGGAATAAACACGGACGGCGCGCTCGTGTTCTGCTGCGACGGCGCGTATTCGTGGGCGAAGGGCAAAGTTAAAATCGATAAAAATATCGGCGACTTCGACAGCTTGAAAGAAAAGCCCTTCCCCGCGCCCGAGGAAATTTATCCCGCGGAAAAGGACTTCACCGACGGTGAAATCGCGCTTTTCAAAATGCTTGACAGCGGTGTTGACGAAATTGAAATTTACGGCGGGGGAGGCGGCAGAGAGGACCACTTTTTAGGCAATCTGCAGCTTTTATACAAGGCGCACGAGAGGGGCGTTGCCGTAAAAATGATAACAGAGCGCTCGGTGATTTTTCCCGCAAGCGGAAAAATTTTTCTGGGGAAATTTAAGGGGACAACCTTTTCGGTGTTACCTTTCGGCGGCGTCGTGCATATAATGGATAGTGCAGGGCTGAAGTACCGTTATCCAAAAAGCTTATCCTACGGCGAGTGCAGAGGTGTTTCGAATATCGTCGAGGATAGCAAAGCTTATCTTACGGTGGACGGTTGCGCCCTTGTAATAATAAACAGGGGTGAAGTATGACCATAATCTGCATCAAACCGCCGAAGCCTATCAGGTACGTTTTAAGGCGGCTTTTAAGAAAATGAAATACGTAGACTTACACTGCGACACGCTCACTAAGAGCTTTGACGAAAAGCTCGGCATAAAGGACGGCGGTCTGCAGATAAATCTGAATAAACTGAAAAAGAGCGGCTGTGCCGCCCAGTGCTTTGCGGTGTTTACCGAGGGCGAAGGGGCTGACAGCCGCTTCGGGCGTTACGCGGAATATTTCAGAAGCTGTATGCGCAAATTCGGGCGCGATATTAAGCCTGTAACCAATTATTCCGATTTGAAGTACTGCCTCGACGGCGGCGGCACGGGGGTTATCCTCACGGTTGAAAATCTCGGCTTTATCAAGTCCGCGGACGAAATCGACGGGCTGTATTCTCTCGGCGTGAGAATGGCTTCTTTGGTGTGGAACTTCGAAAACGCTCTTGCATGCCCCAACCTTTTGTTCGAGGACGGTATGCCCCTTTTCGATAAGCGCGAAAGCCGCGGACTTACGCCGCTCGGGCGCGAGGTTATAGAGAGGCTGGACGACAAGGGGATAATAGTCGATATTTCCCACCTGTCCGACGGCGGCGCGGAAGAGATTTTAGACGGCAGAAAAATCCCGCTCGTCGCAAGCCATTCAAACTGCGCGGCGGTCTGCAACTGGCCGCGCAATCTTACCGATTCGCTCATAAAAAAAATCGCCGACTGCGGCGGCGTGGTGGGCGTGAATTTCTGCAAGGACTTTCTGGGCGAAGGCGACACCTTTGAACGGGTGCTTGACCATATCATCCACCTTATTAAAGTCGGCGGCGGGGATATAATCGCGTTCGGCAGCGACTTCGACGGAATTCCCGAGTGCGAAAAACTCGAAGGGTGCGAGAAGATGCCCGAGCTTTTAAACTTCCTTGAAAGCCGCGGCGTTAAGGGTGAAACCCTTGAAAAGCTTGCCTATAAAAACTTTGCGAGGGTTTTCAAAGAGGTCTGCTCATAAGGTTGTCTTTTGTCAAGTCTTGTGATAAAATGTCGGTATGAAAAAATTTACCGCAATTATCATAACTTTATTAATGGCGCTCTGCTGTCTGCCCCTTATGGCGGGCTGCAAATTCACGGAAGAGTTTAACCTTCAGAAGGACGAGGACGGAAACGAGTACTACGTCTACGCCTGCAACGGCTACACCAGCAAGATGAAGGGCGAGCTCGTAATCCCCTCCGAGCACGACGGAATTGAGGTCAGGGAAATTGCCGACCAGGGACTTTCGATGACGGGGCTTTCAAAGATAACCGTTCCCAAAACAATTAAAAAAATCGGTCTGGCGGCTTTTGCTTACAACTATTCTCTGACCGAAATCGAGTTCGAAGAGGGTATCGAGCTTGACGAAATTCCGCAGGGCCTGTGTGGCTACGACAGCGCGCTCAAAAAAATTAACATTCCCGCAGGCGTAAAATCCATCGGATATATGGCGTTTTTCAACTGCGACAACCTCGAAGAGGTAACTTTGCCCGACGGGCTTGAAACCATCGGCGAGCAGTCGTTTACCTATTCGGGTCTTAAACAGATAATCATACCCGAAACGGTTGTGGACAAGCCCGACGGCGAAAATAAAATTTTCGGCATAGGCTACGGAGCGTTCCACACCTGCGAAGATCTGACTGCGGTTACGATTTTGGCGCAGATAGAGGAAATTCCCGCGGGCGCGTTCGGCTACTGCCCCGCGCTGGAAACGCTGACCCTTCCCGAAACCCTTAAAAAGATTGACGGCGCGGCGTTCAAGTCGAATAACAAACTCGCTTACGGACACGCCTTCCACAACAACACCGCGCTCAAAGATATTTACTTTAAGGGAACGCAGGCGCAGTGGAAGCTGGTTGCGGTAGAAAACGAAACCTATACCGAGCAGAAGGCAACTTTCGACAACTCGGCAATCTTAAACGCAACTATGCACTACGAAACCGCTCAGTCTTAAATAACAAAAATAAAAAGTGTGTACCGGGCGGTACACACTTTTTTTAAACCGTAGAAAAATTTATGCCCTTTCAACCGATTTAAGGCATCTGGTGCAAACGTAACCGTTGACGGTTTTGCCGTCCTGTACGTAAGAAACCTTCTGAACGTTGGCTTTGAACGTTCTTCTCGTTCTTCTCTTGGAATGGCTGACGTTGTTACCCGTCGTCTGTCCCTTTCCGCAAACGCTGCAAACTCTTGACATATCTGTACACCTCCGTGGGTTAGTTCTTTATAAAAGCTGAAAATAAAGCCGTTTTTTCAAAGCGACCTTAACTAATATAACACGCGCCGGATAAAAAATCAATCAAAAACGGTGAAAAAGATTAATTTTTTTTATTTTTTCCAAAATAATTTGAGAGAATGCCTTTCAATTAGGGATAAATTTATAAAATATTCTTGCAAAAACGCGTAAAATAGTATAC
>JAIEAS010000272.1 GCA_029071285.1 Clostridia bacterium | reverse complement strand
GTTATAAGGAAGAGCGGAAGCCCTTGCCGATAATTTCGTTCGAGTTGGTTACTATAACGAAAGCGGTAGGGTCGGCGCGGTTTATCTGCATTTTCAGCTTAACCGCTTCCCTGCGTTTGCAGACGGTAATAATAACAGTCTTTTCCTCGCCCGTGTATCCACCGACAGCCTTGTAAGTGGTTACGCCGCGGTGCATACCGTCCAGAATAAATTCCGAAAGTGCTTCGGGGTGGGATGTAATAATTGTTACGAATTTCGTCCTGCCCATACCGTCGGTTATATAGTCAACCAATACCGATTTGAACAGAAGTCCGAGTATGGAGTAAAGACCCGTGGTTACGTCGAATATTACGAAGGTGGAAGCCGCTATCAGGAAGTCCGAAACGAAGAGCGCAACGCCTATATTCATTTTAGCGTACTTTTTAACTATCAGCGCGATTATGTCCGTTCCGCCCGAGGACGCCCTGCAATAAAACAGAATTGCCGCGGCAATACTCGTTAAAAGCATTGCGTAGACGAACTCCATAAATTTATCGCTCGTCAGCGGAAGTTCTACGCCCGTAACCTTGAATATCTGCTCGAATGCGTACATTTCAATCGTGTACATAAGCGAGCAGTATGCGGTTTTAAAGGTACAGCCCTTGCCGAGGAAGATAAAACCTATAATAAGCAGCACGCCGTTTATTATAAAGTTTATTACCGGCTGGGTGAAGAAAGTGCCTCTCGTGTATTTTGCGATAATTATCGAGATACCGCTGACTCCGCCCGTTGCAAAGTTGTTGGGGCTTTTGAACAGCAGTACGCCCGCCGCAAGCAGCAGCACGCCGATATTGAGCACCGTCCAGTACAGCACGCCGTCAATCGCTTTTTTCCGCCGTTCCGCTTTTGTAAGCTTCGGCTTTATTTTTTTCTCTTTTTGCTTTTTTTCTTTCATTTTCCCTGTTTACGTTTGATTAGTGATAAGTCAATCAAGTGAAATAGAAATTAAGATACGCGGATTAAACGTCACGTTTAAAGAGTGCCGCCGAAGCCCTTGCCGAGAATTTCGTTCGCGTCCGTTATTATTACGAACGCCATCGGGTCGACCTGATGTATTTTCATTTTGAGCCTGATAGCCTCCGCGCGCTTGCAGACGGTAATAAGCACCTTTTTCTTCTGGTGCGAATATCCGCCCTCCGCGTCGTACATGGTAAAGCTGTGGTTTATATCCTTTAATATGTAGTCCGAAATAAGCTCGGGCTTCTCGGTTATTATCGTGATATACTTCGTTTTGCCGATGCTCTCTATTACGCCGTCCAGAAGGAAGGACTTCGTGAATAAGCCGAGCATAGAGAACAGCGCGCCCTCGATGCTGAACGTGTAGAACGAAATGCAGATAACGATAAAGTCAATAAGCATAAGCGCAAAGCCTACGTTCAGTTTGGTGTACTTCTTCAATATGAGCGCGATTATGTCAGTGCCGCCCGACGAGGAACCGCTGTTGAATACCAAAGCTCCGCCCACGCCGAAAAGCAGTATGGAGTACACAAGCTCCATAAACGGTTCGTCAGAAAGAGTCCTTAACGCTTTCGTAATTTCTGCCCCCGTTTCGGGATTGATTACCGTTTCTACCCTGCCGACAGCTTCATTAATATGACCTATAACATTGAGGTATCCGAATAGCAGAATAAAGCCTGAGTAGAACAGCGAGCAGATTATAGTTTTAATCGTACACTGCTTGCCTAAAATTATGAGGCCTAAAATAAGCAGGAACACGTTGATTATTACCATAAGTCCGCCTTGAATTACATCAGGACTCATAGAGGGTATCAACGGCTGTAAAAGATTTGCCAGAACAATGGCTATACCTGCGACGCCGCCCATTGTGAAGTCGTTGGGCGTCTGGAAAAAGTAGACGCTGCACGACATCATAATTATGCCCACGAACATAAACGTCCAGCTTTGAGCCGTGCGCTTGCGCTTCTGCGCGGGGGTAAGGATTTTGTCGCTGAAAGCCTGCGACTTTACTATTGCCGCGGCTTCCGCCGAAACCGCGTCCGCAACCGCTTTTTCTCTCGAAACGGGTCCGTCGGGTTGTTCAGCCGTAATTTCGGGTTTCTCTCCGGTTTTTATATCGTCCGTTTCAACGGGAGAAACCGAGGTTTTTTCTTTTTGTTTTTTCATATAATCTCGCTTCATTATTTGATAAAAAAATCATACCATAACCCTTTTTTATTGTCAATTTAATGAAATAACAATGTTTGGGATTTTTGGCAATTAACTTCCCGTTTGCGTATTGACTTTGGCGCATAAATCGTCTATAATTATTCAGGAATATAAAGAAAAAAGGATTTTTAAATGATAAACAGAAGGGCGCTTTTCGCCGACGAAACGGAATGTTACAAAACCCCTTACGAGCCTAAATCGGGCGACAGGGTAACGCTTAAGCTCAGAACGATGAAAAACGACGTTTTGCACGCCTACTGCGTGATAAACGGAATGAAGCGCACGATGACAAAACTTCCCTCCGCAAAGGGCGAGGAAACCTTCGATTACTACACCGTAAGCTTCACCTGCACGGCGAAGCGGATAGGCTATTATTTTAAAGCGGTGGACGAGGACGACGTCGTCTGCTATAACCGCCTCGGCTGCGTGGAAAACGCTCAGGAAGAGTACGAGTTTTCCTTCGTGCCCAACCAAAAAATTCCCGACTGGGCGAAGGGCACGGTTTTTTATCAGATTTTTACCGACAGGTTCTGCAACGGCAACCCCGACAACGACGTCTGCGACAACGAGTATTTTTACACGGGCGGACACTCGAAGAGGATTACCGAGTGGAACAAATTCCCCGACGAGCTGGACGTGCGCTGTTTTTACGGCGGCGACTTGCAAGGCGTGCGCTCGAAGCTCGACTATCTGCAGGAACTCGGCGTTGAAGCCATTTATTTCAACCCGCTGTTTCTTTCGCCGTCCAACCATAAATACGATACTCAGGACTACGACTATATAGACCCGCACCTCGCGGTAATCGAAGAGGACCTGCAGCACGAAATGCAGCACTGGGAGCATAACAACGGTTACGCGCCCAGATATATAAAGAGGGTTACTTCAAAAGTCAATCTTGAAAAGTCCAACAAGTATTTTGCGGATCTGGTAAAGGAAATTCACTCCCGCGGAATGAAGGTGGTAATCGACGGCGTTTTCAACCACTGCGGCTCTTTCAATAAATGGCTCGACAGAGAGGGAATTTACCTCAACAAAGAGGGCTACGAGGCGGGCGCCTATCAGAGCGCGAAGAGCCCGTACAGAAATTATTTCAACTTTGAAAAACCGCTCGAAGCAAAGAGCGGATACGAGGGCTGGTGGGGCTATCAGACCCTGCCCAAGCTCAACTTCGAAAAATCGCCCGAGCTCGAAGAATACGTTTTATCCACGGCGGAAAAGTGGGTTTCCGCGCCCTACAACGTGGACGGCTGGCGCCTTGACGTCGCCGCGGATTTGGGGCATTCCAAAAAGTATAACCATAAATTCTGGCGTATGTTCCGCGACAGGGTGCGAAGCGCAAACCCCGAAGCGCTTGTGTTTGCCGAGCACTACGGCGACCCGTCCGAGTGGTTCACCGGCGGCGAGTGGGACTCGGTTATGAACTACGACGCCTTTATGGAGCCCGTGACCTGGTTTTTAACGGGTATGGAAAAGCACAGCGAAGCTTTCGACGGCAACAAGCTGTGGAACGGAATCGCCTTCTTCGAAGCTATGGCGGAGAATATGTCGCGCTTTACCCGCCCCGCGCTGGACAGCGCGCTTAACCAGCTTTCAAATCACGACCATTCACGCTTTTTAACGAGAACGAACAGAACGGTCGGAACGCTTAAAACCAAGGGACCGCACGCCGCCGCAGAGGGCGTGGACGTGCGCATTATGGAGCTTGCGGTGCTCATTCAGATGACCTGGCCCGGCTCCCCCGGAATTTACTACGCGGACGAAGCGGGGCAGGTGGGCTGGACCGACCCCGACTCGCGCAGAACTTATCCTTGGGGCAGCGAGAATAAATCGCTTATCGACTACCACAAGGGCGCGATAGAACTTAGGAAAAATATTCACTGCCTTAAAATGGGAAGTATCAAAAAACTTGACGCGGGCAACGGATATATATCGTACGGCAGGTTTGACGATACCGACTGCGCCGTGGTCATTATCAACTGCACGGACGGCGAGCTGAACCTTTTCGTGCCCGTATGGGAACTTGGCGTAAAGCGCGGAACCGAAATGGTCTGCGAGTTCGATTCTTGCCTTAAAAACGACGGGCAGAAGTACGTCGTCAACCACGGCAGAATTTTAGTCAGCCTCGGCGCAAAGTCGGGCTGCGTGTTTACGAGTAAATTCAAAAAGGATTAAAATTTCTATATATAAGAGGGAAATATGGAAAACAGATTTTTCGGTGAACTCGATACCTATCTCTTTCACCACGGAACTCATTACGAGCTGTACAACAAAATGGGCGCGCATATCCGCGAAATAGGCGGGGTGCGCGGCGTGCACTTCGTGCTTTGGGCGCCCAACGCCCGCGCAGTTTGCGTCGTGTCGGACGGCAACGGCTGGACGCCGTGGCAGGACGTTATGGAAAAGTGCGACGACAGCATCTGGGAGCTTTTCGTGCCCGGAATGTGCGAGGGGGTAAAGTATAAATACCTCGTCGTGCGTGAAGACGGAAGCGAGGTGTACAAAATCGACCCTTACGCTTTCGGCAGCGAGATGCGCCCCAACAACGCGTCGGTCGTCGTAAACCTCGAAGATTATAAGTGGAGCGACGGAAAATGGCGCGAGGACAGAAAGGGCTATAACTTCCTCGAAAAGCCTATGTCGGTATACGAGGTTCACCTCGGCAGCTGGAAAAAAGATTTATCCAAGTGGGACGAGGACCAGTTTTTCGACTACCGCCGTCTTGCGCACGAGCTGTGCGAGTACGTGCAATATATGGGCTATACACATATCGAGCTGATGGGAATATGCGAATATCCCTTCGACCCGAGCTGGGGCTATCAGGTTACGGGCTACTTCTCGCCCACCGCAAGGTACGGCTCGCCGCAGGACTTTATGTACTTCGTGGACTATATGCACGAGCACGGCATAGGGGTAATATTAGACTGGGTGCCCGCGCACTTCCCCAAGGACGACTTTGCGCTCGCAAACTTCGACGGCACGCCCCTTTACGAATATTCAGACCCCCTGCGCGCCGAATATCCCGAGTGGGGAACCAAGGCGTTCGATCTCGGCAAAAAGGAAGTATCTAACTTTTTAATCGCTTCCGCCTTTTTCTGGGTGGAAAAATACCATATCGACGCGCTGCGCGTGGACGCGGTCGCGGCAATGCTGTATAACTCGTTCGGACGCGGCGAGTGGCGTCCCAATATGTACGGCGGCAACGAAAATCTTGAAAGCTTTGAGTTTATCAAACATTTAAACAGCGTGCTGCGCGCAAGAACGGACGCATTCTTAATCGCAGAGGACAGTTCTATTCTCGCGGGAATGACAAAGCCCGCAAAGCAGGGAGGCTTCGGCTTCGGTCTCAAATGGAATATGGGCTGGATGAACGACAGCATAAAGTACTACAATACCGACCCCATTTTCAGACCTTACCACCACGGACTTATGACACATACCTTCGAGTATATCTTCGACGAAAACTATATACTCGTTCTCTCGCACGACGAGGTGGTTTACGGCAAGGGCAGTATGTTCAACAAGTTCCCCGGCTCGCGTATGGACAAGCTGGGCAGTCTTAAAACCTGTTACACGATGATGATGGGACACCCCGGCAAAAAGCTGCTGTTTATGGGTCAGGACTTCGGACAGGAGAGCGAGTGGAATTACAAGACGGGACTCGACTGGTGGCTGTGCGACGATCAGGGACACCGCGACGTAATGGACTGCTACCGCGCGCTGTTACATATATATAAAGACCGCCCCGTGCTCTACAACGATTGCGGAGGAAAGAACTCGTTTGAGTGGATTAACAGCGGCGACTATAACAGAAATATTTTCACCTTTATAAGGCGCAATCCCTGGAACTATAACAACGCGCTGATATTCGTCTGCAACTTTGCGCCCGTGGAACGGTACGAAATGGGCGTTGGCGCGCCCGTCAGCGGCGTTTATAAGAGAATTTTTTCAACCTATCCCGACGGCAGTCCTCTGGAAATCGAGGCAAAGGAAGAGCTGTGCGACGGCAGAAAGTACAAACTGACCTTCAACCTGCGCCCGCTCGAGTCGGTCATCTTCGAAGTGCCCTATCACGAAAGCACAGAAGAGGAGAAGAAGGAAGAAAAGAAGGTGCGCGACGGAATTGCCAAAGCGCATAAAGAGGCAAAGACGGACGACTCGCACGTGCCTCAGGTTTCCATCCCCGAAGAACTGAAAGAGGCAAAGCCCAAAACCAAAACCATAACAACTAAAACGGCAGCGGTTAAACCCGCAGCAAAAAAGAAAACTACAAAGAAATAAAAACCGCCGCCCGCGCTTATTAAGCGTGGGCGGCTTTATATTTGGTATGAGTTAAACGTTTAAACAATAATTATACAAATCAGTCTTTGACCGTTTCAGAATTCGCTTTTACCGATAAGATAATCGACGCTCACGCCGAAAAAATCGCTCAGCTTCCAAAGCGAAGCAAGGTCGGGCTCTATCTTTTCCTTTTCCCAATACGAAACTTTACGCTGGGTAATATTCAACTCTTTTGCAAGCTCGCTCTGCAAAAGATTTTTTTCTTTTCTGAGTTCCCTCAACCGCTGTGCAAACAGTATCTTCATAGAAAAATTATAGACAAAAAATGTCTTTATTTACTTGACATAGACAAAAATTGTCTATATACTTTAATAAACGACAGAAAAATTTTTCAGAGGGACACAAATGAAAGATTACAATCTGGTAAGGCACGTTGCTAAACTTCTCGGAGCGAAGCCTAAACGCGACAAAAGCGCGCTACTTTGCTACTTCTTATTCGGCGACGATATTATAAACGTTTTGGTTACCTTCAAAAACAAAACTTCAAACTTCGTTTTATTCAATCTGACCGAAGTTTATGAAACGCACGGCAAAAAATACGGCACTTACGAAGAGTTTGCCGCCGCCTTTACGGAAAAGTATAAGTTTTTCGGCTCAACTGTAATGGACGGAGTGGTGTATATCGGGCGCGATTTATCAGTAAACAAAATCGAACACGTGGCTTCTCCGGCGCTGACGTGCGTGAGCGCCGTTATGGAATGTCTGAACGATATGTTCGGAACCGAATACGAAATATTTACCGAAGACCACTGGCGCGGCTTGCACCGCGATTATCTTGCAAAGCAAAGCCGAAAAAATCTGCTTTTGGGCTGGGCGGGAGTAGGCTTGTGGATACTCTGCATAGTTATGTTTTTCGTTGCGGGTAGCGCAGATAAATTATTATTAGCTTTACTGTGTTTCCCTGCAGGCTCCGCTTGTTTTATTGCGTTTATCGTATTTTTCGTAAAACGCCGTTACTACAAAAGCGAACTTATTAAATCTTTGAGGGCATGGTAATAATATGTTAAAAATAGGTATCATAATTGCGGTAGCTGTAATCGGCATAATAGTAATTGCAATTTTATTGAAAATTTTATCAAGACATTTCGTTGCGTATCTCGTCTTTTTGTCTTTGGCTGCGCTTGGCATAATGATTGCCTCGTTTGCGATGCCCCGCGTGGAGGACAAGCTTAACTGGGGCTGGGTAATTTCGCAGGCGCTGTTTATTTTCCTTTTCTGCGTATCTCTGTGCGCGGGATTTGCGTTTGATACGGACGAAATTGCCGTAACCGACAGTACGGGTTACTGGGACGGCGACACTTTCAGGGGCAGGTCTGTTACCAAGCTTGAAAACAGAAGTCTGTTCTGGTCGGTGTTGGGCGGCGGTTTGTTCGTAGCCGTGCTTTTAACCGTTCTGAACTACGTCATTTTCAAAAAGCACGCAATCGCGCTCGGAATTGTAGGCTGTATAGCTTTTTTGTTTGCGGCTATAATGCTGATAAGATATATCGTTTTGGTACACAGGGCTCGCCACCGCAGAGATTATTATTGATTAACCCGAACATTTGCCACAATGTTCGCCGCCCGCGCTTATTAAGCGCGGGC
>JAIEAS010000271.1 GCA_029071285.1 Clostridia bacterium | reverse complement strand
GACTATCGTCCGCGCCGCTTATATATTATTTATCTTCGTGAAGCTTTTCCTGAGCTATGCGGTAGAGTTCTTCGGTTGCGAACGAAATTTTCATAATGTCGTCGCGCTTTGTTGCGGGATGAATCCAGAAGCTGTCGTCACGGGTGGAAATGTCGAGACAGTCGCCGAAAAGCTCCTTCTTTTTTCTGTCGCGGTAGTTGAACTCGATATGCACGCTTTCAAGCTCGCTGGGGGCAAGGTGTTTTTCAAAGGGCTCGCCGTAGGCATTGCACCAGAAGTGCGTGCCCGTCATATCCTGACGGAATTTTCCCTTGCCCTGCGCATAGTACTTGTTTTTGGGCAGAGTATGGACTTCGATTTCGTCCTCGAAACAGTACTCGCCCGACTCCACTTCGCGCCTGACG
Organism: Clostridia bacterium; assembly: GCA_029071285.1. Classification (GTDB taxonomy): domain Bacteria; phylum Bacillota; class Clostridia; order Christensenellales; family Borkfalkiaceae; genus Coproplasma. The sequence goes on along the minus strand of JAIEAS010000271.1, from coordinate 4,083 downwards.
TTTTCGCGCTCCCACCTGAACCAGTCGGGAATATGCCCGAAGCGGGTGTTGCCGTCGTGCGCCTGCAGTCTGCCGTACTTGGTCATATCCCACTTTTTGCCGCAGTGACGGCACTCCAAAGTTACGCCCTCGGAATACATTTCGTGTTCGGTTCCGCACTCGCAGCACTGGTACAAAATACTGTGCAGTCCGCGCGCACGCTGAGGGAAATTTATTTCAATTTTATTGTCGTACTGGTATTTGAAATCGTCGTACTCGAAGTTAGCTAAAATGCGCTCGTTTATCTGCTCGGCAGTGAGTGTTTTAACCTCTTCCGCCGTCGCAACGCAGATAAGTTTTGCTTTTAACGGCGTGGGGCGGAACTTGTCCTTGTTCCACTGCGGGTTGCAGATAAAGTTGCCGCAAGTAATAAGCACGACCACGGGAATTTTCAGATACTTCGCCATTTTGCCGACTGCGGGAGTTATAAAGCTGCGCGTGCCGTCAAACGAGTAACGGGCTTCGGGATAAATGCAGACGGGATTTTTATAATGCTCGGCGCAGTACTTTATATGCCTTATCATCTGAAAATCCTGAATAAACTTGCGCTTTGCAATTCCGCCCGCCATACGCATTAAAGTTATCGTATTGTCGTGCATTGCGTCGATTGCAACGACGTAATTCATATTATATGGCTTTATCGCGCCGAAAAGTATTCTGAAATCCATTTCGCTAGCGTGGTTGGCAAGCAAAAAATAAGGCGGTTTTATCCCCTCCATATTTACTTTTTCGCACTCGAAATTGCGCTTTTTCAATACGGGATAAGCCGCAACGAGCTTTGCTATGCCCATCAAAAGCTTGTTGGGCTTTTTGGGCTTCAGTTTGAAGTTGTAGCGTTTGACCTTTTTCATTTTCACCATTTTATCACAGAAATGTTGATTAGTCAACTTGTTTGCATATAAAAAACCTCTCCGCTTTCGGGAGAGGTTAATAATTTATACATTCCAGGTGCGGTGTTGTTTGAACCACTCGGTGTCCTTTAATAAAGTGTAATTGTTCGAACACCAGAGCTTTAATTCGCCGTCCGCGAAATAGAAAACCACTGTTCCGTTCATAGACTCGTATCCGCCGAAGGACTGCGATACGAACTCGCCCTTGTCGTTGAGTTCGGGAAGTCCGGTTGCAACCGAAGTTACGTAAATTTTATCGGTGTACCTGGAAACGTTGTTTATCATCTGCTGTGTGGGGAAGGTGTTTGCGTCCGTCTTGGTGTATTCAGGCGAACCCGCGCAGCAGCAAACCGTAACATATTTGGGTTTTATTACGCTTAAAAATTTGCTTGTGGAAGAAGTTTTGCTGCCATGGTGTCCAGCCTTGTAAAGCTCGACCTCGGGCAGAATATCGTACTCCGACTTGCTGTTATCCTTGTTGGAATAATGGTCTACAAGCTTGCTCTCGCCCTCCTGTTCCAGATCGCCCGAGAACATATAATACTTGTTTCCGCTCTCGGTTTCCTGCGTTAAAAGGGTTACGACCGAGTGATTGTTTTCGTCGTTTTTGTCAACGTTGTAGTAGTAATAATTGTAAAGAATATTTATCGACAGCGTTTGCGCATCGTCCAGATAGTACTGCCTCTGCGCGCCGTCGTCCGTCATATCGTAACACTGGCTTGCGTTGTAGACGTCTGCGCCCTGCGCCTTGGCGTAATCGCAGGCTTCGAGGAAGTTATTGTAAAGCGCGCCGTCCTCTTTGTCGGGCTTTACGTTATCGAACTTTATAAGGGTGCCTATCTGGTACTGATATAAAATTCCCGTACGCGTATTGCCGTTTTTGTTTCCGACGAAGCCCGAAATATGGTCTTGGTCCGCGTGAGTGGCAATAACGTATTCGAGTTTGCCGTCGGTGCAGTATTTGTCTACGTACTCTTTGATTGCGGTTGCGCTTGCCTGTCTCGAGCCCGCGTCAATCAGAACCTCGGTATTGCCGCACTTGATTAAAACGCTGTCGCCCGCGTACTTGTTGCCGAGCTCCAAAAAGTGGATTGAAAAATCGCCGTTTGTAATTTCGGCTTCGCTGCCCGTCGTAACTTCGGGATTTGCGCCCTCGGGCGAGTTATCCTGTTTGAACGGTCCGAGCTTCATACAGTAAAGTACTATGAACACAACGATAATTATAACGAGAATTACCGCAATTACAGCAAATAGCTGAGGGTACTTTTTAGCCGCTTTCGCCGCTCTTTTTGCATTGGTTTTTCTGCTTGCCATAATTTAACCTTTAAAGGGATTTTAACTGGTTTAAAATCTTTTCGCGCATCTCTATATATTTATTCAGTTTTGCGCGTTCGTCGTCAACCAGCTTTTTGGGCGCCTTTGAGATAAAGCCCGAGTTATTCAGCTTGCCGTCGGCGCGCGCGATTTCCGCCGTAACCTTTTCAAGCTCTGCCTGAAGGCGTACCTTTTCTTTTTCCAAGTCGACGAGCTCGCCCATAGGGATATACATTGTGCAGATTGCAAGCACCTTCGTAACCGCGTTGTCGCCCGCCTCTTCAGCGGAAGATACGAACTTTATTTCCTTTGCGCCCGCAAGCTTTAAAATACTGTCCTCGTTCTGGGAAATGAGGCGCTTGCTCTCGGTTGCGATATACAAATTTACCTTTTTGGAAGGCGGGCAGTCCACTTCCGTTTTAACGGCGCGGACGGCCTTTATGATATCCATAATGCCCGCAAAGGATTGCTCGTCCTTTTTGTACGCGAGCTTGGAGTTGTAACGGGGGAATTCCGCCGTCATAATAGTGCCCGAGGTGTTGGGCAGGTTTCTGTAAATTTCGTCCGTCACGAAGGGAATGAACGGGTGCAGAAGCTTGAGCGCGTTTTCGAGCACGAACAGAAGAACGGAAACCGCCCCCTCTTTCTTCGCCTTGTCGTCCGAATACAGAACAGGCTTTACGAGCTCAATATACCAGTCGCAGAAGTCCGACCACATAAAGTCGTACATAATCTGGCAGGCGATGCCCATCTCGAACTTGTTCATAGCGAGCGTTACGTCGCGGATTGACGACTGCAGTCTTGCGATAATCCACTTGTCCGCGGGCATGAGCTTCACTTCGGACAGCGGTTTTATCTGAACGCCCGCGGCGTTCATTATAACGAACCTGCTCGCGTTCCATATCTTGTTCATAAAGTTGCGGCAGCTTTCAACCTTGGTATCCGAATAGCGCGTATCGTTACCGGGGGCTACGCCCTGCAGCAGCGAAAAACGAAGGCTGTCGGCGCCGTATTTTTCGATAACTTCCAGAGGGTCAACGCCGTTGCCCAAGGACTTGGACATCTTTCTGCCCTTTTCGTCGCGCACGAGTCCGTGAATCAGAACGTCGCGGAAAGGAACCTTGCGCATATGCTCGAGTCCCGAGAAAATCATTCTCGCAACCCAGAAGAATATAATGTCATAGCCGGTTACGAGAACGTCGCCGGGGTAGAAGTATTCGAGGTCGGAAGTGTCGTCGGGATAGCCGAGCGTCGAGAACGGCCACAGCGCGGACGAAAACCACGTGTCGAGAACGTCCTCGTCCTGACTTAAATTTTTGCTTCCGCAGTGAGGACAAACTTCGGGGTCGTTTTTGGCGCAGATTTCTTCGCCGCAGTCGGCGCAGTACCATACGGGTATTCTGTGTCCCCACCAGAGCTGACGCGAAATGCACCAGTCCTTGACGTTTTCCATCCAGTTATAGTACACCTTTGCGAACCTCTCGGGCACGAAGGTGATTTTTTTGTCGATAACCGCGTTAATCGCGGGGCGCGCAAGCCCTTTCATCTTGACGAACCACTGGCGGGAAACCAAGGGCTCTACCGTGGAATTGCAGCGGTAGCAGTGACCTACGTTGTGGGTGTGCGGCTCGATTTTTACGAGCGCGCCGATTGCTTTCAGCTCTTCGACGAGCTTTTTGCGACACTCGTATCTGTCCATTCCCGCAAACTTGCCCGCAAGCTCGTTCATAGTGCCGTCGTCGTTCATAACGCGGACAACGGGGAGCTTGTGCCTTAAACCTACTTCGAAGTCGTTGGGGTCGTGCGCGGGGGTGATTTTAACGCAGCCCGTGCCGAATTC
>JAIEAS010000270.1 GCA_029071285.1 Clostridia bacterium | reverse complement strand
ATTCAATACCTATTTGAAAATTTTTCCTTTTTTATCGTAACGAAAAAGCCGCCCGCGGAAAATCCGCGGGCGGCTTTTTGTCATTTCGAGCGAAGTCGAGAAATCTTTATATATTTTCACTTTGCCGCTTAAGTTTTTTAAATTTAGGAAGTTTTATTTTTACAAGGAAACCCGAAGAGAACACTACCGCGCTCGCAAGCCAGCCGATTATCTGCGCCCAGACGGGATAGCCGTTGTATTGCCCCCGCTCGATAAATATAAGGTGGTAAATCCCCCAGCCAGTGAGGAATATAAGAACTGTCGGGCACAGAAATTTTATCGAGAATATAAAAACCTTTTCGGGCATTTTCGTTTTTTTGGTGAAGCGGTTAATCTCTTCAACAAGCCCCGCCTTCTTTGCGCCTCTGCCCAGAATCACACACTCGGCAATTCCTAAAAACAGAATATTGAAATAGTTTGCAAAGTGGTCGCACACGTCGAGGACGGTTTGCGCTATCGGCGTTGCAAATACGAGGCACACCGCCGCGCCAATGCAGGCGATTACCGCGGCAAGCTTTTTTTTGGGAATTTTCAGCTTTTCTGACAGCGGGTTTGCGGCGGCTTCCAGCATAGAAACGGACGACTGCGCCGCCATCATTGCAAGCGACGAATAGAATAAAATTCCCACTATCGAGTTCAACACAACGTTTTCGCCGAACGCGACCGTAATCGCCGCGGGATACACGACGAACGCCGTTACAATTCCCGACTGCGACAAGTCGCTCTGCAGTCCGCAGCCGTAGAGGGTTGTGAACAGCACCACGGACGAGAGAACTGAAACGAAAAAATCGGCGGCGGCGATAATAATGCTGTCGCGGAAAATATTCGCGCCGTCGGGCAGATATCCGCCGTAAGCGGGCATTATGCCGACTAAAATAGACAGCGAGAAAAATACCTGCCCCAAGGCGTTCAGCCACAGCTCCGCGTTGCCGAGCGCGGAAAAATCGGGCACGAAAAGTTTTTTCAGCGCCTCGCCGCTGTTTGAATACATCAGCCCGCGCCCCGCCATAAAGGTCAGTAAAATTATCGGGATTATTACCGTAAACTTCGCCGTTTTCGACAGGGTGTTCGCTCCGCCACGCAGACAGAAAAACATTATTACCCACGCCGCGATTATGCACGCCGCAACGAGCGCCGACACGTTTTTGCCCATAACCTCGGTGAAGAAATAGCCGCCAACTTCGTCCTTGCTCATCACCTGCGAGCTCGCGCAGAGCGGAACGATTTTTACGACCATTGCGATTATCCAGCCCAGAAGCCCCGCATAGATTATTGCGACAATAAGCGAGTTGAAGCAGGACGCCCAGCCGAGAGGCTCCGCTCTTTTATTCAGGCTCGCCATACACTTCGGCGCGCCGCCGCGGATTTTTCTGCCGAGCGCGATTTCGGCGTTGAGAATAGGCACGCCCATTATAACCAGCGCAACGAAGTAGATAAGCAAAAAAGTTCCGCCGCCGTACTTTGCGCACAGCCCCGGAAAGCGCAGCGCGTTGCCCAAGCCCACCGCTGCGCCCACGCTCGCCAAAATAAAACCGCTGCGTGATTTGAATTTTTCCTGCGCCATAGTTATATAAATATTAAGTTTTATAATAAAATATACCGCCCCGCGCCGTTCGGCGCGGGGCGGTTAAAATTTAAAATTAATTATTTTGCAGCGGGCTGGGGTTTATACTTTTTGTCTAATACTATGCAGGCAATCACGCCGCCGAGCATTAAAAAGCTTAAAACGATTACCGAGATAGGCACGCCGTAGCTGCGCGAAATGGTGTTTTCAAGCACGATTTCCGAGTTGAACATACTTGCCGTGGCGAACGCCGCAAGGAAATACAGTACCGAAAGAATTGCCGCCGCAATCGCAACGCCGATAGGTTTTTTAGCCGGGAAGTTGCCCGAGCCTATGCGCACGGAAACGGGAACAATCACGCACACGTTTAAAACGAGCAAGGCAGTCTGAACGGCAAAGCCGGGGATTCCGAAGCACATTACGCCGCCGCAGTTGGTGCCGTCGTGCAGTTCCGAAGCCTGACCTATCATAGGCATAAAGCCGAGCGAATAGTTACCCGTTGCGGTTGCAAATCTGCACACCGTCAAAGTGAGAAGGGTTGCAATCACAATCCCCACAATTCCCGTGCCGAGGGCAACCGAGCTGCTGATAATTTCTTTCTTGTTTGTAAAGTCCGTCATTCTGAGAACGGCGTTGCAGGCGAAATATCCGCCGAAGAACACGCCGCCGATAATCAGCGCGGCAAGGGTTACGTTGTTGAAGTAAACGCTCGCGTTTACGCCTTCGAGCGTGTGCGAAGAACTTGCGTTGAGCGCGAAGAACAGAGCCGCGAATATCGCAAATGATATAAATGTTTTCAGCGCGGGCTTAATGAAGTTGACCTTCGCGTTTTTATAAGCGTACTGCCTTACTACCGCGATTACCGTCATAATGGTGAATACCAGGTTGCATATCAGCGCGGCAACCGTAATTAGCGTGCCGAAAAGATACGGCATATACAGCGCGAACGACTGGGTGTCGCCGAGGTCCTGACTTACGATAATGCTGTCGAGGTTTTCGTACACTTTTCCGAAGTAATCGAAAATGGAAAGGTTGTAGCCGTCCCCCGCGTTGATTGAAACGCCTATGCAGAAAGTGAAAACGAAGCCGACCAGCGCGGCAAGTCCCGCAAGGCAGATTTTAGTGATTTCCACCGCCTTTCTCCAGACCGCGTTGTGCGCGTGCGCCTCGGGCTGTTCGGGCTGTTCTGTCTGTTCTGTCTGTTCGGATTTTTCGGAAACTTCGCTCTCTTTTTCCTCTTCGGCTTCTTCCGAGGGTTCAACCTCTTCAACCTCTTCGGGCTGTTCGGCAACCTCTTCTTCGGGCTGCTCGTTCTCCTCGGGCTTTGCGGGCTCTTCGGGTTCTTCCTCTAAAATTTCGGGGTCGAGCCTGCTTCCGCATTTGCCGCAGAACACAGCTTCCTCGGGCATAACCGCGTGACAGGAGGGGCAAGGCCTTTTTCCGTCAAGCCGCTTGCCGCAATAGAAACAATAAACCGCGTCATCTTCCAACTCTCTTCCGCAAAATTTACATTCCATAATTTTTTTCTCCTGCACATATATTAACAAAGATAATTGCGTTTGTCAAACGAAAAGCCGCCCCGCGCCGTTCGGCGCGGGGCGGCAAATATTACCTGATTAAATGAACGCTCAGAAGCCGAAATATTCTGCGGCATTGTTGTAGCAAACGTCCTCGACGATTTTGCCGAGCGTTTCCATTTCCGACGCGGGATACTGTCCGCTTTCAACCAACCGTCCGAGCATCTGGCAGAGTATTCTTCTGTAATACTCGTGGCGGGGATATGCGAGGAAGCTGCGGCTGTCGGTAAGCATTCCGACCGACTGCGCAACCAAGCCGACCTGCATAAGGGTTTCGAGGTTCTGGCGCATACCGTCCTGCTGATCGAGGAACCACCACGCCGTGCCGACCTGTACTCTGCCCTTTACTCCCTCTTTCTGGAAGCAGCCGGCAAGCACGGTCAAAGCGTAGTTGTCGCGCGGGTTGAGGCAGTACAGAATTGTCTTGGGCAGGTTTCCGTCCCTGTCAAGCTCGCCCAAAAGTTGCGAAAGCTTTTCCATATAAACCGCGTCCTCAATAGCGTCGTAACCGGTGTCGGGACCGATTTTTTCAAGCATACTCTTTGAGTTGTTGCGGAGAGCCCCGATATGATACTGCTGAACCCAGCCGTATTTTGCGTACTGTTTGCCGAGGAACAAAAGAATATATCCCTTGTACTTGTCCTGCTCCTCTTCGGTTACGGGCTTGCCCTTCATACCTTTGAGGAAAATTGCGTTCGCTTCCTTGTAGGTTGCGGGCGCGTAGTGAACTACGTCCAGCGCGTGATCGGAAAGCTTCGAGCCCATTTTGTCGAAATAAGCGATTCTGTTTGCAAGCGCGTCGCACAAATCCTGCAATGATTTGATAGGTTTTTTAACCACGCCCGCAAGCTGTTTAACCCAGCTTGCAAACCAGCTAAGCTCTACGTTGATAGCCTTGTCGGGTCTGAACGCGGGGCGGACCTTAACTTTCAGGGTTTCGTCCTCGTTCATTTTCTTGTGCCACTCTAAGCTGTCAACGGGGTCGTCGGTGGTGCAAACGGTCTTTACGTTGAACTTGTACATCATCTCGCGCGCGGTCAGAGTTTCAAGAACCTTGTTCGCCTTTTCCCAGATAATATCGGCGTTGGCGGGGTTGATAACCTCTTCTATGCCGAAGTATCTCTTCATTTCGAGGTGCGACCAGTGGTAAAGAGGGTTGCCTACGAAATAGGGCATCGATTCAACGAACTGCTTGTATTTTTTGTAGTCGTCGTCGGGACCCGAAATGCTGTCCTCTTCGTATCCTCTTGCGCGGAGCGCGCGCCACTTGTAGTGGTCGCCGTATCTGTCGCC
>JAIEAS010000027.1 GCA_029071285.1 Clostridia bacterium | reverse complement strand
TTCATTGCCTTTGCGGTCATAACGCCCTCAGCAAGCTTTTCAAACTTTGCGCCGTGAGCCATCATTTCGCCGTACATCCTGTTGTGCGAATACTCCGAGAAAAGGGTCGTTTCGTAGTCGCCCAGATGCGCCAGACCGTAAGCCGAATTGAACTCGCCGCCCATTGCTTTAATCAACCTTCCAACCTCGTACGCGCCCCTTGCCATAAGCGGTCCCTTTAAACTGACGTAACCGCTTCCGTCAAGTACACCCGCGGCAATGCCGAGAACGTTTTTCGCCGCCGCGCCGATTTCGGTGCCGATAAGGTCGTTGCCGTAATAAAAACGGATGAGATTGCTTTTGAAGCTGTCGGCAAGATATTTTTTAAGTTCCTCGTTTACGCTGTCGATTACCATACAGTTGGGAATCCCTTGCGTAAATGCCTGAATGTGCCCCGGTCCTACCCACACCGCGACGTTGCGCGCGGGGATACCGCTTTCGGTCATAACTTCTGAAAGTCTTTTGCCCGTCGCCTCCTCGATGCCCTTCATACAGAGGACGAAGGGTTTATCCTTAACGCCGTATTTTATGACTTTTTGCATAAAGCCGCGGAGCCCCTGCGAAGAAATTGAAATTATTATAACGTCCGCACCTTCAACCGCCTTTTTGAGGTCGCAGGTAAGGGTTATCGATTTATCTAAAGTTACGTATTCGTTTTTGCCCGTTTCCTTTAAAACTTCGTAAGAATATTCGCCCTCGGGTCCCCAGCTGGTTACCTGATTTCCGAGAACGGTCGCCTGATACCACGCGATAAACGAACCCCATCGTCCGCAGCCTAAAACTGATACTTTCATTAAATAGTTCCTTGAATTAAATTTGTTTGCGCTCGGAAAGTGCGCGGGACAGCGTCACCTCGTCAGTGTATTCCAGCTCGCTGCCGATAGGAATGCCGTGCGCAAGACGGGTTACGTTCACGCCGAGCGGCTTTAAAATTTTTGCAATATACATTGCGGTTGCCTCGCCCTCGACGTCGGGATTGGTAGCCATAATTACTTCTTGAACGTCGCCCTCGTTTACGCGGGCAAGAAGTTCTTTAATGCGTATGTCGTTGGGTCCCACGCCGTCCATAGGACTGATTACGCCGTGAAGAACGTGGTACACGCCCTTGAACTCGTGCAGTTTTTCCATTGCGATAACGTCCTTGGGCTCTTTGACTACGCAGATAGTCGAGCCGTCGCGTCTCTTGCAGATTTCGCAAACGTCCTCTTCGGTAAAGTTGCCGCACACCTTGCAGTAGCGCACTTTACGCTTGCACTCGACTATGCTGTCGGCAAAGGCTTTCGCTTCGCCTTCGGTCATTCCTATTATCTTGTAAGCGTACCTCTGCGCCGTCTTTTTGCCGACGCCGGGCAGCTTTGAAAACTCGTTGATGAGCCTGCCGATAGGCTCGATAAAAACGTCCATGTTAAATTAATCCGCCGAGTCCCCCTGCATTCTTGCCGAAGGGTCCCATTTTTTCATTGTAAATTTCGTCGGCTTTTTTGTAGCCGTCGTTGATAGCCGCCATAATCAGGTCTTCAAGCATTTCAACGTCGTCCTCGTCGGTGATATCGACCACCTCGGAAAGCTTGCTGCCGAACTCTATGCCGTTGATAATTTTTTTGCCGTTCATATAGACGACAACCGTTTCGTCGCCCTCTTCACCGCCGCCCGAAAGTCCTACTACTTCGAGCTCTTCAAGCTCCTTGTCGGCTTCCTGCATCTGCTCCTGCATTTTCTGCGCCTGCTTCATCAGGTTCTGCATATTTCCCATGCCGCCCATTCCGCCTTTAAATCCTGCCATTGGTTGCTCCTTACAAATTTATTTTATTTGAATATCCGTGCCCTCGAAATTGCTTTTCAGCTGTTTCAAGGCTTTTTCGTAATCGCTTTCGCCCTTTTCAACAAGGCGAACTTCGTGCTCGTTTACGCCGAGCTCCGCAAGGGTTTCCGCCATAAAGCTTGCGTTATCGGGGCGGGTAAGTCCCCTGAATACCGCCTCGCTCTCGGTAGTGAGAATTAGTTTTTCGCCCTCGAAATAGTTGCCCAAATCCATACACAGCGTAAACACTACGGCGTTTTTGTGCGTGGTTCTAAGGCTTCTTATAAGCTTTCCGAATACGCCCGCCTTTTCACCGTCGTTAAGGCTTTTTACCTGCGCGGGCGCGCTTGCCGCCGCGGGATTATCCCACAGTACCGGCTGCTCCGCCACGGGCTCTTTCGCCTTTACAAAAGGCGGCTCGTCATCGATTTCAAGGACGGGTTTTTTAGGTTCCGCCTTTTGTTCGGGCTGAACGGTCTGAGGCTTTTCCGCCGCGGGGGCTTGCGCCTTGACCTTTACTTCAACGCCCTCATTAAGCTTTCTTTCAAGCTCGTTGATTTTTCCTATAAGCGCGTCCAGATTGTAATCGGTTTCGGGCATCGCGCATTTTAATATTGCAGTTTCAAGAGTAATTCTGCCGTTCAGCGAATAGCGCAAATCCGTTTCCGCTTTGGCTAAAAGCTCGGTAACTCTTAAAATTTTATGACCGTCCGCGGCACCCGCGATTTTTGAAATTGCGTTAAAGCTTTCTTCGGGAAGATTTACGATTTCCTTTGCGTTTCTGCAGATTTTTACAACCGCACAGTTATTTAAAAATGTCAGCAAATCTTTTACGAGAACGCCCGCACTCTTGCCGGTGGACAGCACCTCTTCAACCATAGTCAGCGATGTTTGCGCGTCCTCTTTTAAAATACTTTCCGCAAGGGCGGCAACCGACGAAAAATCCGCACTGCCGAGCACCGAATTTACGTCCGCGTAAGTGAGCTTGCCGCTCGAATAGGACGCGCACATATCGGCTATTGAAAGGCTGTCGCGCGCCGAACCCGCGCCCGCACGGGCGATTGCCGCAACCGCTTCGTCCTCGTACTCCTTGCCTGATTTTTTAAGAACGTCCTTAATTAGCCCTTCAAGATCTTTTTGGGGAATAAGTTTGAAATCGAACCGCATACAGCGCGAAAGAATTGTTGCGGGGATTTTCTGCGGTTCGGTGGTGGCGAGAATAAACACCGCGTGACGTGGCGGCTCTTCAAGCGTTTTTAAAACCGCATTGAACGCCGACGCCGTGAGCATATGCACCTCGTCTATAATGTAAACTTTGTATTTTCCTGCAACGGGCGGATACTGCACTTTTTCCCTTAAATCGCGCATTTCGTCAACGCCGTTGTTGGACGCCGCGTCGATTTCGTTTACGTCTAAATTTGCGCCCTCTGCAAGCGATTTGCAGGTCGGACACTTGCCGCAGGGCGAGCCGTTCACGGGGCTTTCGCAGTTGATTGCGCGCGCAAAAATTTTGGCAAGGGTCGTTTTGCCCGTGCCGCGCGGTCCGCAGAACAGATACGCGTGACCTATTCTGCCGCTTTCAATCTGATTTTTCAAGGTGCGGACTATGTGTTCCTGCCTTACGACCGTATCGAACGACGTGGGACGAAAAGTCCTGTAAAATGCGAGGTATGCCATTTACTCCTCCGCAGAAATTGATTTCTGTAATTTATGTTTTGCCCTTGTCAGCGCGTTGTCAACGCTTTTGGGCCCTTTATCCAGTGCCGACGAAATTTCAGAAAGAGTCATACCGTCGGTGTACATTACGAGCGATTTGAATTCGAGCGAGGATAAAATTTTGCTCATTTTCTGAAGAAGCTCGCGCCCGTTCTCCACGCCTATTATCTGTTCCTCGGGGTTTTCGCCCGATAAGTAAATTTCTTCACCAGTGTCAATGGGTAAAAAATTGTTGAGAGCGGAATATTTTGCGCCGCCGCTCTTTTTAACCGTGTCGAGTATGCGGTTTTTTATACAGCTGTACGCGTAGGACGAAAAGCTTGCGCCGCCCTCCTTAAAACCGCAGACCGCAAAGTACAGTCCACACATTCCTTCCTGAACCAAATCCTCGGTTTCGCCGCCGCTCAGAAAAAATCTGCGGGCGACGGAAAGTACGCGCGGTTTATATTTTTTGTAAAGTTCTTCCCACGCCGCGCCGTCGCCGCTGCGGCACAGGACTACAAGCTGCTCGTCCGTCATCTGCGCTTTCTCACCGCCTCGTACGCGGCAATTCCGAGCGCCACGGACGCGTTCAGCGAATTGACTTTGCCTTTCAGCGGAATCGAGAGTGTGAAGTCGCACTTTTCGCGCGTGAGCTTTCTTACACCGCTGTCCTCGCCTCCGACGACTATTGCGATATTGCCCGTTAAGTCCGCCGAGTAAATATCTTCGCCGTCGGCCTCCAAAGCGTACAGCCAATAGCCGTTCTTTTTCAGCTCGTCAACAGCGCGGTTGATTGAATTGACCTTTGCAACCTTCATATGGTTTGCCGCGCCCGCCGAAATGCGGATAACCGCCTCGGTTACGCTTGCGGAATTGTTTGCGGGAATTATAACGCCGTCCGCACCCGCGCACTCGGCAACCCTTATTATCGAGCCGAGATTGTGCACGTCCTCTATTCCGTCGCAGACGACGATAAAGCCTACGCCATCTTTGCGGGCAGAAATTATATCGTCAAGCGAGCTGTATTCGTAGTCGGTTGAAAAGGCTATTACGCCCTGGTGTCTGCCCTCTCCGCTCTGCTTATCCAAAACCTTTCTGTCGACGAACTGCACGCGGACATTCCGCTTGCGTGCCTCGGCAAAAATTGCCTTCAAAGAACCCTGCGGATTTTTTTCAAGCAAAAGCTTTTCTATATTTTTTTCCGTTTTCAAAAGTTCCAAAACGGCGTTTCTGCCCTCAGTTTTCATCGTTTACGTCCAATAACTCCTCTATGCGCTTATACTGTCCCGTGAGGTACAAAAAGCCTAAAACCGCCTCGAAACCGGTTGAGCGGTTGTATTCGGCAACGCTTGCGTTTTTGCTCCTGGTTGACTTTTTGGCGTTTCTGCCCCGTTTGTAAATATCGTTTTCCTCTTCGGTGAACGCGGGAATTAATTTTTCCAGAAGCTCGCTCTGACCGTGAGCCGAAACCTGCTTAGAGGTAAGCTTTTGCAGCTCGCCCGTCTTAAAGTCGGTTGAAATAACCAGCCTTTCACGCACGTAAAGCGAATACACCGCGTCCCCCACGAAAGCGAGAGTTACGGAGCTTAAATTCCTTGCGCGTTCCCTATCGATAACAGTAAAAAAGTCAAACATAAGAGTCCAAGTTAATTATACAACTTTGTCATAAAAAAATCAATAATTAAGTAGTATATTAGCGTGAAATTGTTTATCGTAAAAAGGTCTTTGCTTATCGCAATTTCTGTCATCTGCGCCGTCGGGGCGGTGATAGGAATCAGCGCGGGAATTGCCGCCGCCTCCACTCAGAGCGACGGCAAAGTTATCGTAATTGACGCGGGTCACGGCGGAGTTGACGCGGGCGTGCGCGGAGTTGAAACCTCTAAAAAAGAGAGCGATATAAACTTTGAAATAGCAACTTATCTGCGCGGATATTTCACCGACGCGGGGTTTAAAGTAGTTATGACGAGAAGAACGCAGGGCGGCTTATACGGGCTTGCGACCACGGGCTTTAAAATGCGCGATATGAAAAAGCGCAAACAGATTATCGAAGAAAGCAACGCGGATATGGTAATTTCAGTACACCAGAATTTTTGCCCTATCCCCTCGCGGCGGGGCGGTCAGGTGTTTTACGACAAAGGCAGCGAATGCGGAAAACTGCTTGCCGAGAGTATTCAAAGCAGCATAAACTGTATGGAGCAAGCCGTGAGACAATCGTCCGCGCTGACGGGCGACTACTATATGCTGAAATGCACCGAAAGCCCCTCCGTTATCGTTGAGTGCGGATTTTTGTCAAACGCCGAGGACGAGGCGCTTTTAATAGACAAGAGTTACCAGAAAAGTTTTGCCTTTGCGATATTTAAAGGCGCAATAGCATATTATTCTTAAAACGTAAAGCCGCGCGGCAAGCTTGCCGTGCGGCTTAGTTTTTTATTATGCTGCAAGCAGTTCTTCCTGCTCTTCCGACTTGTCGGGGATAAGGTTTTTAACGTAGCTTTCGGCGTTTATGCTGATTACGAGAAAAGCAATTTCAATAAACGAAAAACCTATAAGTATTCCCGAAAACACGTTTATGACCAGCGACAAAATTAAGACTATTGCAACCGAAATATAATAAATTATAATATCTGACGCAAACAGTTTTAATATGCCCGAACCGCTTAACAGCTCTTTGCCGCGAACCGTTTTTACGCCGTGGACAAGGTAAGCCGACAAAAGCGAAGTTATACTGAAAATAAGAACCGAAACGAGGCTCGAAAAAATTATACTGGGCTTCCACAAAGTGAAAAGCCATATACACAAAAACAATAACACGGGAGCAATTACCGAGTCGATAAGGATTGCTATCAGACTCTTCCGTATTTTGCCCTTTGCAATATTTCTGCGCACCAGATAAGCCGTTAAAAAGTAGCCGCCGACAAGCCCGAGAATCGCAAACAATATAAAAATTCCCAAAAGCGACGTTACGTTTCCGACCGCCGTATTTACCGCCGTGTCAATCTGCTGCGCATAGGGCTGAAGGTCCGCCGCAATAAGGTCTATACAGCCGTTAAACAGCGAAATCAGCCAATCACGGCTGAGCAAAGTCTTAACCGAAGCTAAAAGACCGCTATTCCAGTCAAGCCCTTTTACCGAGTTTATAATATAATCTTTGACAACCGTAAAATCTATGCTTGTTTCATTCAAAATTCCGGTTATGGTTATATAAAAATTTTTAATCGCGGACAGCACGCCCGGCAACAGTATTGACAAGCCTATTATTGCCCCTACGGCGAACGCGCCTATGGGAACGAAATAAAATTTTAGGTTTACAAAATAATTTTTAATACCCGATTTTATCACGGTTTAACTTCCTTGCGTATAAATTAAGCGGCGCTTGCACGCCGCTTATTGCATTTTTAAATTTAATCAGGACAATTTTTCAAGAAGTTTGAGGTCGATGCCCTTATCGCCGATTTTGATAATTTCAACTTTTACGGTGTCGCCGATATTGACTACGTCTTCAACTTTGTCAACACGCTTGTCCGAAAGCTTTGAAATGTGAATCATACCGTC
>JAIEAS010000269.1 GCA_029071285.1 Clostridia bacterium | reverse complement strand
CGGCGGTTTTTCGGGCAAGGCGTCGGGTTCAGCGAAAATTGGCAACTGTTTTGCAGGCGGAGAAATAACCGCTTCGGGCAATCCCGATTTCACCGACGGTTACGGCAAACCCGCAAAGCTTGCGGTCGGCGGCGTTGTCGGCGGTATCGACGGAGTTTATTCCGCGGGCGCGCAAAGCTGTATAAGCTCGGTCGATTTGGGAGTGGACGGCACGGGCGTTGACGTGCACTGCGCGGGCATTATTGCGGAAATTAAAACACAGGACGAAAAGCGTGTTGCAAACTGTCTGTACGCGGGCGAAATAGTTGTGAACGCCGACCCAGATTATCAGACCAATATGGGCGCGATTCTCGGCAAGGCGGAAGCGCTGTACACGGTTGAAAACTGCTATTATGCTTCGCAGGCGCCCGTGATTGACTGGACCTTGAACGGCGGCGCGGAGGCTGACGGCAGTGATTATCTTTCCGCAAACTGGCAGAGGAATAATTTAGCCCTTGATGAAAGCGTGTGGGAGATAACCGACGGACTTCTGCCGAAGATTAAAAATTTATAAACCGGCAAATATAACGCCGCCCGCGGAAACTCCGCGGGCGGCTTGATTTTTAAAATTGACAGACGGAAAATTTTGTGTTAATATTTGCTTATGGAAAGCATAGGTAAAAGAATAAGCGCGTTAAGAAAGGACAAGGGGCTTTCGCAGGAAGAGCTTGCCGAAGCGCTGTTTGTATCCAGACAGACCGTTTCAAAATGGGAGAGAGGGCAAAGCCTGCCCGACGCGGACAATATCACCGCTATGTGCGCTTTTTTAAACGTGAGCGCGGACGAGCTTTTGGGCTGCCAGAAGCCGTGCGTACAGAGTGAAGCCGTCAAACCCGAAGCAGCTCAGCCTCAGAATACTGTTTCGGAAAAGCCCGCAAAAATGAAACTGTGGCTGAAAATTCTTATAATTTCGGTCGTATGCTTCTTTGCGCTGTTGGGGGTAATGTGCACGATAGTTTTCGTGTTTGCGCTGACCGTGGACGACGACCCCGTTATACTGACGAGGGTAGTCCCTATGGTATGTATTATGGCGGCGGTTATTTTCGCCATAGTTACGGGGGTAGTAATAGCCCTGTCAAGAAAAGGCAAAAATACGCGCAATTAGGCGCGGTTATGTAAACACAAATATGCACAATGTAAATAAAAGGTGGTTGAATATTTCCTCGCCGCCTTTTATTATTTTATGCGGAGGTAAAAAATGAAAAAGAAAATAATTTTGTGCGCGGCGTTAGCCGCAATAGCCTGCGCGTGCGCGAGCTTAGCCGCATGCGGTTTGTTTCCTAAAAAAAAGGCGGAGGGACCTATTGACTTTACCATAGGTGAGGTTACCGACAGCAGTATCGAAGTCGTTGAAACCGTCTGGGCGGACGGCGAGCACTACAGCTGCGAATTCAGTCTTGACGGAGAAAACTGGATTAGGCAATCGTACGACGTAAAATTTTCTGACCTGATATCCAACACGTGGTACACGATATACGCCCGCGCGCCCGGCTGGAGCGATATTCTCCCCAGCGACACCATATCAAAGACCGTGCTCACTCTGCGCTCGGTCAACGACGATTTGCCCGAAGTAGACTACACGCAGGAGCGCGGCAAAATTACCCTTACCGGCGTAACGGACGAAATGGAAGTAAGCATTGACGGCGGCAAGAGCTATTCGGATATATCGGAGTATACCTATACCAAATACGGCAAGTATGAAATTCACGTAAGATACAAGCAAACCGACAGGGCTTTCGCAAGCGAAGCGGCGGTTGTGAACGTGGAATACTCCGACTTCTTGGGCGGGCTTGGCACGGAAGAGAAGCCCTATCTCGTAAGCAGCTACGACGAGCTTACTCTTCTGGACAGCGGTATGAAATACTACAAGCTTGCAAACGATATCGAATTCCCCGCCCGGGAGTGCTATCCCATAAAGTTTACGGGAAACCTTGACGGCAACGGCAAAAAATTTATTTCCCCCAAAATTAAAAACGACGAAACTGGTTCGGACAACGGCGCGGCGATTTTCGACGGCTACGTTTACGCGAAAAATCTTACCGTTGAAAACGCGGTGTGCACCGTAACCAGACGCGGCGCGGAGGACAGCACTTTATATTATTGCGGCGTACTTTCAAGCTACGCGGGCGAGTTCGTTAACTGCCGCGTTGACGGCGAGATTAAAATTAACGGTGCGGCGGGATATTACGGCGGGCTTGCGGGGTATTCGCAGCGCGCCAGAATTCAGGGCTGCTATGCAAAAGTGGATTTTAAATATTACGGCAGTCAGTCGGGTTCTACCTATGAATTGTACTTGGGCGGAATTATCGGTTACTGTCTGAACGCCGGCGGCGAAATATCGGGCTGCAGCACGGAAACCACTTTATTTATGACGGACAGCAACGTTACTACCGTGAACGCTGGCGGAATTGCGGGCAGCAGGGGCAACGCATCATTTACTGGTTGCTCGGCGAAAGTGAACTTAACGGCGTGCGCTTTGAATTTCTATCTCGGCGGAATTGCGGGCTGCTCGGACGATCTCGAAGACGGTAGATCAATCACCGACTGCGTTGCAAGCGGTTCGATATCTGCGCAAAAACTTCCGTCGGCAATTTCCACAGGCAAATGCTGCGCGGGCGGAATACTCGGCGGCGGCCGCGGCGGTTTCAGCTCGACCGCAAATATAGGCAGCTGCATAAGCGCGGTGGATATCAGCATAGACGGCACGGGGTTAAACGTCAGCTGCGGCGGCATAATCGGGGATGCATACGCTTACAGCGGCAACGGCTATACGGGTAAAAGAACGGTTGAAAACTGCCTTTATGCCGGCACTATTGCCGTGAATAAAGACGCGGCCGCAAACAACTATATCGGCGCGGTGTGGGGATGGAGCTCGGCTGCGTATGAAACGGATAACTGCTTTGTAAAGGTTCAGCCCTCGCCCGACGTCGACTCGTCAAACGCAACCGTGGTTGAAGAAGAGGTTTACCTTACCGCCGTATGGCAGAGGGAAAATCTGCATCTTGACGAAAGCGTGTGGGAAATAACCGACGGACTTTTGCCGAAAATTAAAAACGCATAAACTCATTAATATAACAGAAAAAATAAAGCCGATTTTTGCGATTTGCAAAAACCGGCTTTTATTATATATTGTGTCTGCCTATCAGCTCGTCAACGTTGCAGTTAAAATAGTCGGCTAACAGCCAAAGACTGGTTATACTCGGCTCTTTCAGGTTATGAAGCCACGCGCTTACCGCGCTTTGCGCGACGCCTATTTCCTTTGCAAGCTGTACCTGATTAACGTTGCAGTCTTTCATTAACTGCCGTAGGTTTTCCGCAATTTTTATTTCAATCATATTGACATTATATCTCTATGGTGATAAACTTATTCTAAGTATCTCTATGGAGATATAAGTATATATAATAAAACGGGCGGGGTTATACTTTATCAGAGGATAAAAAATGAAGAAGATATTAATAATTTTGCTGTCGGCGGCAGCGGCGGTTGCCTGTGCGGCGGGTTTGACTGCGTGCAGTAAGCACGCGCACGATTATTCCGCGGAAACGGAAGTTGCGCCGACCTGCACCGAAAAGGGTTATACCTTGCATACCTGCGCCTGCGGCGAAAGTTACAAGGATAACTTTGTTGACGCAACGGGGCACGATTACGAAGCTGACGTTAAAGACGTAGACCCGGACTGCACCGAAAAGGGTTATACCCTGCATACCTGCGCCTGCGGCGAAAGTTACAAGGATAACTTTGTTGACGCTTTGGGACATACCGAAGTTATTGACGAAGGGTATGAAGCTACCTGCACCAAAAACGGTTTGACCGAAGGCAAGCACTGTTCGGTGTGCGATACGGTAATTACCGAACAAGAGAAGATACCTGCGGGGCATTTCTTCGAAAACGGAAAGTGTATAAAATGCGGGTTGGTTGAAACTACGGAAGGCTTGGAGTACCGCCTGAACGACGACGGCAAATCTTATAGCGTTTGCGGCATAGGTACGGCAACCGATACCGCTATCGTTATTCCGGACGAATATCTGGGTTTGCCCGTAACCGCTATCGGCAAGCAGGCATTCAGCGGTTGCGAAGAAATTACGAGCATAACCATACCTGCAAGCATAACGAATATCGGCGAAGATGCGTTTACGTATAGCATAAGCTTTACCGGCGTTTATATCAGCGATCTGGAAAGTTGGTGCAAAATTTCGTTTGCGGATTTCAGCTCAAATCCGTTAACCTACGCACACAACCTTTACGTAGATAACGAACTTTTAACTGACCTCGTTATTCCCGAGAGCATAACCGAAATCGGTAAATTTGCGTTTGCCGATTGCACCTATCTTACAAGCGTAACGATACATAATAACGTATCTTCTATCGGCGAGAGCGCATTTTCAGGTTGCTACCTCCTTGACTGCATTTATATCAGCGATTTGGTAAGCTGGTGCAATCTTTCTTTTGAGGATATTGACTCAAATCCTTTATTTCACGGCGTAAAACTGTATTTAAATAATCAACTTGTAACGGATCTCGTTATACCGCAAAGCGTTAAGGAAATCAAAAATTATGCGTTCGCCGCCTGTGAAAGCATTACAAGCGTAACTATTCCGGACAGTGTAACTAATATCGGCTATGGGGCTTTTGCGCATTGTGAAGGACTTGAAAGCATAACGGTAGCAAGCGGGAATACGGTTTATCACAGCGACGGCAACTGTTTAATAGAAACGGCAAGCAAGACTTTAATTGCGGGCTGTAAAAGCAGTGTTATCCCCGACGACGGGAGCGTTACGGTTATTGGCACATATGCCTTTGGCTTATGCACAGGTCTTACGGCTATATCTATACCTGACAGTATAACGGAAATCGGCAGTTATGCGTTTAATAACTGTACAAGTCTTACGACGGTAACCATTCCAGACAAGTTAACCGTTATCGGCAGTTATGCGTTCTTTAATTGCCATGCGGTTACAAGTATAGTCATACCCGACACTGTAACGACAATCGGCAATTCTGCGTTTGGCTGTTGTTCGCATTTGACTGATATTTATTATGAAGGCAGTGAAGTGGACTGGTCGGCAATCGATATAGGCATCAATAACGAGGGCATAATGTACGCAAAGATACATTATAACTATAACGGCTAATCGGGGCGGGGGGGGGGGGGGGGGGGGGGGCGGGGGCGGGGGGGGGGGTGGGGTTTAGAAAGACGAGCGCCCCACCCGCCGGCGCGAGG
>JAIEAS010000268.1:801-5435 GCA_029071285.1 Clostridia bacterium | reverse complement strand
ATGCAGATTATCATCGGCAGATACGCCGCAAACGCGCCGCGCACCATCCGCCAATACTCTTTGCGCGAAATTTTTAAAGGCACTTTCTTTTCGCCGCTTTTTTTAGAGGGGTCGTACCATCTGAAACCGTCCACGTTCATATCGACTATCGTGGTTTCGGTATCGAGATCGTCGTCCTTCTTATTCTTTTTCCGCATTATCCGAATCCTTGCCGTCAGATTTTTTAAGGTTCTTTATCTTTTCCACAAGGTTGAATTTAACCTTTTCCTCTTTCTGTAATTCCAGAAGCCTCTGTTCCTCGGCGTAATCGGCTTCCATCTTTGTGACCTCCTCTTCGGTGTCGTACAAGTGGCAGGCGCAGAAATGACCTTTTTCGACCTCTTTGTAGATAGGTTTGATTCTCGTGCAGATTTCCATACAACTTTCGCAGCGGGTGTGGAATTTGCAGCCTGCGGGAGGATTTACGGGCGAGGGGATATCTCCCTTTAAAATTACCCTGTTCATCTTCACGTGCGGGTTGGGCACGGGAACCGCCGAGAACAGCGCCTTGGTGTACGGATGCAGCGTGTTGCTGAAAATCGCGTCCTTGCTGCCGTACTCCACTAAGCTTCCCAGATACATTACGCCAACTTCGTCGGAGATGTGTTTGACGACCGACAAGTCGTGCGAAATGAATATATAGGTGAGTCCGAGCGTCTTTCTCAGCTCGATGAGCATATTTATTATCTGTGCCTGAATTGAAACGTCAAGCGCGGAAACGGGTTCGTCGCAGACAACCACGTCGGGTTTGAGCGCGAGGGCGCGGGCGATACAGATACGCTGTCTTTGTCCGCCGGAGAACTCGTGCGGGTATCTCTCGAAGTAGTGCGGCTGAAGTCCGCACATTTTCATAACCTTTAAGACGTAATCGTGATAATCCGCCTTTGAAACTATGCCGTGCTGGCGCGCCGCCTCACCGATAATTTCGCCGACGGTCAGTCTCGGCGACAAGCTCGCGTAGGGGTCCTGGAAAATCATCTGAAGGTTGGGGCGCAGTTTATCGAACTCGTTGTTTTTCAAATCCGAAATCTTTTCGCCCTTGTAGTAGACTTCGCCGCTCGTAATGTCGTAAAGGTGCAGAAGCGACCTTCCCATAGTGGTTTTGCCGCAGCCGCTTTCGCCGACGATTCCTAAGGTCTTACCCTTTTTGAGTTTGAACGAAACGTCGTCTACCGCTTTAAGGAATTTTACGGGTTCGCCGAAGAAGTTGGTTTCTACGGGGAAGTACTGGCAGAGGTTTTTAACTTCCAGAAGTACCTCTTCCTCCCCTTCCGCCTTTTCCGCTTTGCGCTTTAAGATTGCGCCTAAGATATAGGGCTTTACGATAACGGTAATCCACGCGAACAGCGCAAGCGCCGCAACCGTAATCGTTATTGCGTAGTCGTACTTAACGGTAAGAGTTCCCTTGCCGAACAAATCGGCGAAGAAGCTGCACGCCAGTACTGCGAAGAACAGGCTGAACAGCGTTACTACGAACGCAATCATTACGAGGATTTTAAGGTTTGCTTTTTTGCCGAAGGTATCGGACAAAATGTTTGCTATCAGAAGAATGTACAGTCCGACGGTTCCGAGAACGGTTACATAACCCGCCGAAGCGCTCGTCGTAAGGTTGGTGAGAACTCCTGCGTCCGCGCCGTCAATCAAAGCGCCGTTGGAAATCCAACCGATAAAGTTACCGAAGTAGCTGTAACCGCGAGGTGCTTCGGGAATAGCCATTCCCTTTAAATAAGCGTTAAAACCTACGATATTCGAAGCCGCAAGTCCGAAAACCACGGCGGTTATTACGAGAATTACCGCGTTATAAATTGCGTTTGCAATGCTTGCCTTGTTCTTTAAAAGTTCGAGATTTACCAAAACCTTGCAGGCAATATACGCGCAGGCAACTAAGCAAACTATTACGAGTCCCGCAATAGTTGCGGCGTTGTAACCGATTGAATAAGAAACGTTGTACATACCCGACTGTTCGTAAGCAAAGCTGTGCATTGCGTAGAACGCTACCGCGAAAGCTATATACGAGAAAAATGTTGCAAGCGCAAATTTTTCAAGCGGGCAGTCCTCTTTTTTGACGAACTTTTTTACCGCAAAGAAAATCGTGAAGCCCGTGAAAGCCAAAACCGCAAGAAGCCCTGCGGCGACTACGAGCGTACCCAGAATTACCGCAGTTTTCATAGCGGAATTTAAAAATCCGCTTTCGTACGCTTTACCGAAGTAATAGAAGATATACTGAGTTTCGCCGTCGGAAGTTACGCCTATTAAAAAGGTGAACAGCAGTGCAACGCCCGCAAGTCCGCAGGCAAGACAAGGCAAAAGCTTAGGCAAAAAGCTCCAAAACTTAGCCGCAGGCTTTTCCTGTACCGTCGTGTTAAGTTCGTTTTCAGCCATCGTTTTTTACCTCTTGTTCAGCCTTCTTCTTGCGCGTTTTCGCAGCCTTTTCCACCTTTTCGGCAGTGGGTTCAACCTGCGTGTTTTCGCGCTGTGCGGGCACTTTGCCACCCTCGTACAGATAGCACGAAACGCTGTGAGTTGCGGAAACCTTGATAAGTTCGGGGTACTCGCCCGAGCATTTTTCCATACACTTTTCGCATCTGTCGCGGAAGTAGCAGTAGTTGGGCATATTTATAGGGTTTGGAACGAACCCCGGAATGCAGTACAGCTCGTCGCCTTCGCCGTCAATCGTGGGTTTGCTCTTCTGCAGTCCTATCGTGTAAGGATGCAGGGGTCTGTCGAATATGTCCTCCGCCGTGCCGATTTCTATTACCTTGCCCGCGTACATAACCACAACGTAGTCCGCCATCTCGGCAACCACGCCCAGGTCGTGGGTTATAAGCATAATAGAACCGTTGATTTTGTGTTTGATTTCGCGGAGCAGATCCAGAATCTGCGCCTGAATAGTTACGTCAAGCGCGGTCGTGGGTTCGTCCGCAACGATTAATTTGGGGTTGCACAAAAGGGCGATTGCAATCATAACCCTCTGGCGCATACCGCCCGATAACTGGTGAGGGTATTTTTTATACACGCCCTCGGGGTCGGCAATGCCGACGAGTTTAAGCATTTCGATACTGCGCTCTTTTACGCGCTTTTTCGAAATTCCCTCTATGTGGAGCCTTCCTACCTCGTCAAGCTGGTTTCCTATCGTGAAAACGGGGTTCAGCGAGGTCATCGGCTCCTGGAAAATCATTGAAATTTCCCTGCCGCGGATAGAACGCATTGCCTCGGTTGGCATTTTTGCAATGTCAACGACGCGCGTTTCCATCTCGTAAGTATTTCCGCCCAAAGCGTTTTTCTTTATAACGGGCTTGCCCTTTTCGTCAAGCTTAACGGTCTCCGTTCCGTCCTCGTCGACTACGGTGTCGTAAACGGGGATTTTTCTGCCGCGCGCGTCGCGCTTAAAAAGCTCGGCGCGGAATCTTATCGAGCCCTTAACTATCTGTCCGCTGGGCGCCTGAACCAACTGCATTAAAGAGAGCGAAGTTACGCTCTTGCCGCAGCCGCTTTCGCCGACTACGCCGACGGTAGAACCCGCGGGCACGGAAAAGGTTACGCCGTTAACCGCTTTGACGGTTCCCGCGTCCGAGAAAAAGTAAGTGTGCAGATCCTCGAACTCTACTATGTTGTTCCCGTCCTTCATTTCGGCGGTGTACTCTTCCACCTTTACCTTGCGCTTTTTGCGCTTTTCGTAATAACGGATAGCTTTCGAGTTTTCCTTGGCTATCTGCCTCGACTCCGCACGGGAAATATAATGCTTTTTGTTTTCCTTTTTGTCTGCCATAGTTTACCTCTTCATCTTGGGGTCAAACGCATCGCGCAGTCCGTCGCCGACGAAGTTGAAGGCAAGAATTGCAAGCGTTATGCAGATACCCGATCCCAGCCAGAGGTTAGGATAATAATTTCTATATGTGGCTTTGGACGCACTGTTTATAAGGTTGCCCCAGGTTGCGGTGCCCGTAGGCGCGCCTATGCCGAGATAACCGAGGGTTGCCTCGTACAGAATTATGCTGCCGAGTCCCAGCGTCATAAATACTATAAGCTGGGGAATTACGTTGGGCAGCAAGTGCTTGAAAATCTTTTTCGCAGTCGAAAGACCCGAGCTCTTTGCCGCAAGCATAAATTCCTGCTCCCTTAGCGACAGAATCTGCCCTCGCACAAGCCGCGCGACGCTGGTCCAGCCCAACAGAGTAAGTACCATCATCATATAGTACAGCCTTGAAATATCGTGTATTTCCCAAGAATTGAACACCGAAGATAAAATAAGCATTATCGGCAGCGTCGGGATACAGCTTAAAATATCGACTATACGCATTATAAGCTGGTCGACCCATTTGCCGAAGTAACCTGCGATACCGCCCAGAAGCACGCCTAAAACCGTTTCGAGTATGACTACGACGAAGCCGATTGTCAGCGACACTCTTCCTCCCGTCATAAGGCGGGTGAATACGTCGTAACCCATTTCGTCCGTGCCCATAATGTGGTCGGAATTCATTTCGCCCAAAATGTTGAACTTGGTTTCGTCGATATTTACGTCGAAAGCGGTATAAGTTTCGCCGTCAACCTCGTAATCGATAGCGTCTACGGTAAAAATAATAGTTGAATTAGAG
>JAIEAS010000268.1:0-791 GCA_029071285.1 Clostridia bacterium | reverse complement strand
GAGGCCGCCTCGTTGGGTCCCCACTTTGAAAATCAGGGACCTAAAAACGAGAACAGAAACAGCGCAATAATGGTAACCAGACCTATAACCGAAAGTTTTGAGCGGAAAAACCTTTTTAATACGGTCATTCCGGGGGACAAAACTTTCGCCCTGTCGGTAAGGTTTTCGCCGTGGAGATTGTCGTTGAAGTTTTCTTTTTCCGAAGTTTCTTCGTTTTTGATATTTTCTTCCATTCCGTACCTCCTTTATCTCAGCTTTACTCTCGGGTCTACTACCGCGTACATAATATCCGCGAGCAGAGTCCCTATTACCGTAAGCACCGCAATGAACATATTGTAGCCCATTGCAAGCGGAATATCGCCTTCCATCAAAGCAGTATATGTCGCGTTACCGATACCGGGGATATCGAAAACCGTTTCGGTAATCATTGCGCCGCCGAAAAGCATAGGCAGCGTCGACGCGAGCACCGTGATAAGCGGGATAAGCGTGTTTCTGAATACGTGCTTATAAACTACTTTGCCTTCCGAAAGTCCCTTCGCGCGCGCCGTTCTTATGTAGTCGGCGTTGAGAACTTCCAGCGTGTTGGTTCTGGTGTATCTCATAAGCGAGCCTACGTCCAGAATTACCATTACGAGAATGGGCAGAATAAGGTGCCATATCATATCGCCGAACACTTCGAAGCCGCTTGCGCCCGACGGCAGCGACGACGAGTTAAGTCCGCCAGTTTCAAACCAGCCGAGGTCCACGGCAAACCACATTATGAAGAGTTTGACGACGAATAAGGACGGAAA
>JAIEAS010000267.1 GCA_029071285.1 Clostridia bacterium | reverse complement strand
TTGGGCAGCGTTTGCTATTTAGGCTTTCCCTACTTAAAAAATATGGGCGCGGCAATGGCGCCCGCGGCGGCAGACACCATAATGCGCCATTTTCAGGACACGGGAACTACGCCCGACGATTACGATATGATTTTAACGGGCGATTTGGGCGCGCTCGGCAGCCGTATAGTCAAAGATCTGACGTGGGAAAAGGGTTTCGACATTTCAGAAAATCACGTCGACTGCGGCGAAATTATTTACAAGGTTCTCGAGGACGAATTTCAGGGCGGCAGCGGTGCGGGCTGTTCGGCTACGGTGCTCAATTCTTACGTTCTATCCAAAATGAGTTCGGGGCTGTATAAGCGCATACTGTTTGCCGCGACGGGCGCGCTGCTTTCAACCGTTTCGTCAGGGCAGGGCGAATCAATCCCCTGCATAAGCCACGCGGTGGAGTTGGAGTATTGATATGGGACAGGAAATGTTATTAATTTTTTTGGCTTATTTAAAAGCCTTTGCGGTGGGCGGAGCAATCTGTTTAGTCGCCCAGCTGGTCATAAACTTTACCGACCTTACCGCGGGAAAAATTCTCGTCTACTTTATGTTGGCGGGAGTGGTGCTTACTGCGATAGGCGTCTATCAGCCCCTTGTTGAATTTGCGGGCGCGGGCGCGACGGTGCCCATTTCAGGCTTTGGATATCTTTTGGCAAGCGGCGCAATGAAGGGCGCGGAGAAAGGCTTTTTTTCAGCGATAACCGGCTCGCTGTCCGCGGCAAGCGCGGGCGTGACGGCGGCGGTCGTTTTCTCGTTCATAATGGCGTTAATATTCAAATCAAAAACCAAGCGAAATTAATTTTAAGCGGCGCGGGCAGAAAGCTCGCGCCGCTTAAGTTCTTAAAAACATAATCAGGCCTTGTACAAAATAAAATATAGGTATGAAGGCGAAAAAAAACAAAAAGTTCAGGCGGTTTAAAATTCTTGTAATTTTTATCTGTCTGTTCGTAATCATCACCCTCATATATTTTCAGCGCAACGTCACACGCGTGCTTATTTCCATAAGCGAGGCGACTATCCGCTCGGTAACTACGGTTGCCGTCAACGACGCAATTTACTACACGCTGAACGACACCATGCGTTACGAGGATTTAATAACAATCGAGCGCGACGAAAGCGGCAACGTAACTTCTATTACCACCGACTCGCTCAAAATAAACCGCATAGCGAGGGACACGGCGTACCTTTCGCAGGAAAACCTCAACAAAATGAGTCAGGAGGGAATCCTCGTCCCGATAGGCGCGCTTACGGGCATTGAAGCGCTTGCAGGTTTCGGTCAGAAAATAAATCTTAAAATAATCCCCATAAGCAACGTGGAGTGCCGCTTCGT
>JAIEAS010000266.1 GCA_029071285.1 Clostridia bacterium | reverse complement strand
TATTATAATTCTCAAAAAGTAAAGTAACATTAATTTAATCAAACGCTCATAGATTTATTCTATGAGCGTTTTTGATTTAAAGGCGGGGGAGAGCGCAAAAATTCTTTCGATAGATATCAGCGGCAACGCTTTGGCGAGGCTGCAGTCCCTCGGGATTGCCGTCGGGAAAAGGGTTACCGTACTTTCTTTTTCGCTGTTTAAAACGGGCGTGCTGATAGGCTGCGGCGCGGTGAGAGTGGGCGTGCGGCGCGAGCTTGCAAAG
This sequence comes from Clostridia bacterium, assembly GCA_029071285.1. GTDB lineage: Bacteria > Bacillota > Clostridia > Christensenellales > Borkfalkiaceae > Coproplasma. Next base: position 2,570 of record JAIEAS010000266.1, on the reverse strand, counting down.
CTTATAGGGGTAGAAAAATGCGCTTAAAAATTCTGCGCCGTACGGCGGAAAAATCGAAAATGCGCGCGGTGCTTGCGGGCAACCCCAACGCGGGTAAAACCACCCTTTTCAACGCGCTGACGGGCAGTAATCTGAGAACTGGCAACTTCCACGGCGTGACTTGTTCCGCAAGCGAAAAGACCTCGCGCGGGATAACCTACGTGGACGCGCCCGGTCTTTACGCTATGACAAACTATTCTATGGAAGAAGTCTCCGCCGCGGAAGAAATTAAAAAGGCGGATATGATAATCGACGTTGCCGACGCGCTCACGCTTGAAAACAGCCTCAACCTCACAAAAAAGCTTTTGTCTTTCGGCAAGCCCGTCGTTCTGTATATCACAAAACTGAACCAGCTCAAACGGCGGGGCGGAAGTCTTGACGCGGAAAAGCTTTCGCGCTCCTTAGGGATTCCCGTGTTCGTGTGCCCGCCAAAGCAGTTTAAAAAAGCGATAGAGGACGGAATTAATTTTTCGGTTGTAAAGCAGAGCCTGCCTCTCGAAAATTGCTATTCGGCGGGGCGGGAAGCTTTAAGCCGCGCAGACAAACTTTTTTACAACCGCTATTTTGCGCTCGCGTTCTTCGTGTTCGCGGTTGCGTTGATGTTTTTCGTCGCGTTTCACCCGATAATGCCCGGCGCGCTTTTGAAGGACCTGGTCGAGCTTGCCGTGTGCGAAAAGCTGTCGGGCGCGATAACGGGAAAAATGAATAACGAGGCGTTGATTTCGCTCGTGTCCGAGGGCATTTTAGGCGGGGCGGGAAGCGTGCTTTCATTTTTGCCGCAGCTTGCTATTTTGTATCTGTTTTTAACTCTTCTGGATGAGAGCGGAATAACTTCCGCACTGTCGTTCTGCGCGGACGGATTCTTTGAAAAGGTGAACCTTTCGGGGCGGGCGGCGTTTTCGCTCATATCGGGTTTCGGCTGTACCGCGGCGGCGATTATGACCACGCGCGGCTATTCCACAGAGAGCGCGCAAAAGCGCACGATTGCGGTTTTGCCCTATATTCCGTGCGGCGCAAAACTGCCCGTGTTTCTGACTTTTTTGGCTCCGCTTTTCAAAAATCCTTTTCCTGCGGTAACCTGCTTTTACTTCGCGGGGCTTTTGATTTCAATCGCTTTTTCCGCGCTGCTCAGGGGCAGAAAAGAGGATATGCTTTCAGAAGTTACGCCGATAATTTTTCCGCAGATGAAAGCGGTAGGCAAAAAGTTGTATTTTTATCTGAGATCGTTTATAATCAAGGTGTCGGGCGTGATACTTGCGTTCTGCATAATAAGCTGGCTGCTGTCGCATTTTTCGTTCACCTTCGACTACGTTGAAGCCGACCGGAGTATGCTTGCCGCAATCAGCCGCGCGCTCACCTTTTTGTTCTATCCTATGGGAATTACCGACTGGCGGCTCGCGTACGCCGCGCTGTGCGGATTTATCGCAAAGGAAAACGTCGCGGCGACTGTGGGAATGCTTATGCCGATGGGCACTGGGCTAGACCTCGCTTCGGCAATTTCAATGTGTACTTTTATACTGCTGTGCCCTGCGTGCGTTTCGGCGTTTTCGGCTTCCTGCAAGGAGGCGGGACTTAAATTCACGTTGAAGTGCTTCGCCGCGCAGACGGCAATCGCATTTTTGGGGTCGTACCTTATACACCTTTTATTCAGCCTATGAAAAAATTTACGGTAGAAAACGAAACTAATTTAAAGGACTTTACGGATGGAGTTTATCCGCAGGGCTCGTTTTGCCTTGCGGCGCTGCTGCGTGAAAAGGATGTAAAGGTGAACGGCGTCCGCGTTTCTAAGAATATTAATCTTCACGCGGGCGACGAGGTTTTATATTACACGACCGCAAAGCAGGAGAGCATGCCCAGCCACGAAAAGGTTTTTGAGGACGAAAATATTTATATCGCGGACAAGTTTTCAGGCGTGAGCTTTGAAGGGCTTTTGTGCGAGCTTTCCGCAAAGGGCGAATTTTACGGCGTTCACCGTCTGGACAGAAATACGCAGGGGCTTATCGTATTTGCAAAAAATAAGTGTGCGGAAGAGGAGCTTTTGGACGGCTTTGAAAAAAGGCTTATATCAAAGACCTATATCGCCCTATGCAAAAACTGCTTCAAGTCAAAAGCGGAAAGTCTTACGGCGTACCTTGTAAAGGACGAAAAAAAGGGCGAGGTTAAAATTTTCCGCTCGTCGCAGCCGCAGGGCGTTACCGTAAAGACAGACTATAAAATTCTGGAAGAGCGCGGCGACGTTGCGCTGGTTGAAATTATTCTGCACACGGGCAGAACCCACCAGATACGCGCGCACACGGCGTTTATCGGCTGTCCCGTGCTGGGCGACACCAAGTACGGCGACAAAGCGCTGAACGAAAAGTACGGCGCAAAGCGGCAAAGGCTTGTGGCAAAGTACCTGAAATTCAATCTGGACGGCAAGCTTGCATATCTCAATTCGATGAAGTTTGAGAGCAAATTTCAATTATAATTTTTAAGCGGCGGGCGCGGGGAAGGCGCCCGCCGCAAGCTTATTTGACAATTATATATAAAAG
>JAIEAS010000265.1 GCA_029071285.1 Clostridia bacterium | reverse complement strand
CGTCAACGCACTTGAATTTGAAGGGCGGATAAATAAAAATTTGCGTATTGCCGCTGCAAGGCTTTATCTGCCCGTTTTCGTCCGCAACGCTTTCAAGGGTGCGAACCGAGGTCGTGCCGACGGCGATAACCCTTCTGCCCTCTTTTTTTGCGCGGTTTATAATTTCCGCCGCTTCCGCCCCTACCTCGAAGTATTCCGAGTGCATTTTGTGGTCGGTTATAATTTCCTCTTTCACGGGTCTGAACGTTCCGAGCCCGACGTGCAGAAGAACCTCGGCAATTTCAACTCCCTTGTCCTTTACTTTTTGTAAAAGCTCGGGTGTGAAGTGCAATCCCGCCGTGGGCGCCGCCGCGGAGCCGTCGCGCTTGGCGTACACCGTCTGATAGCGGTTTTTATCTTTTAGTTTACTCTTTATATAAGGCGGCAAGGGCATTGAGCCGACCCTGTCTAAAATTTCTTCAAAAACGCCGTCGTAGTCAAACTTTACTATGCGCTCGCCACTGTCGGTAATGCCCTGCACTGTCAATGACAGCTCGTCCGAGATTATAAGTCTTTTGCCTATGGTACACTTTCTGCCCGGCTTTACAAGCACTTCCCAGCTGTCTTTTTCAAGCCGTTTTAAAAGCAGAACTTCCACCGCGCCGCCGTTTTCGGTACGGGCGTAAAGCCGCGCGGGCAAAACCTTCGTATTGTTTAAAACGAGCACGTCGCCCTTTTTGAGATATTCTATTACGTCCCTGAAAATTTTATGCTCTGCCCTGTCCGCCCATTTATCGTAGACCAAAAGCCGTGACGAGTCGCGCGGCTCGGCGGGGCTCTGTGCAATCAGCTCCTCGGGGAGTTCGTAATAAAAGTCGCTTTTTTTGTACTGCATATCAATCTTTGAAATCTTTATCGAACATACTTACCTGTTCGCGCTGTTTTTCGCTCATTTTGTAGCCTAAATGCTCGTAGCCGCCGCGCAGAATCATTCTGCCGCGCGGGGTACGCGCAATAAAACCGAGCTGTAAAAGATAGGGTTCGTAAACGTCCTCGATAGTACCCGCGTCCTCGTTGATGGTTGCGGCGAGGGTTTCCAAACCTACGGGTTTGCCATCGAATTTATCAATCATTGCGCGCAAAAGACTTCTGTCAATTTCATCAAGTCCCAAATCGTCGATTTCCATTTTGCCGAGCGCAAATTTCGCGTCCGCGACGGTAACGGTTGCGTTGCCCTTAATGGTTGCAAAGTCGCGCACGCGCTTTAACAGTCTGTTTGCAATACGGGGAGTTCCGCGCGAACGGCGGGCAACTTCCGCTGCCGCGTCGTTATCGATTGCAATGCCGAGCGTGTGTGCGCTGCGCAGAACAATTTCTTTCAGCTCGTCGGGCGTGTACATTTCAAGACGGCAGATAATACCGAACCTGTCGCGCAAGGGGTTTGCAATCATACCCGCGCGCGTGGTTGCGCCGATTAAAGTAAACTTTTTGAGCGAGAACCTTATGTTTCTTGCGCTGGGACCTTTGCCCACGATTATATCCAGCGCGTAGTCCTCCATTGCGGAATACAGAATTTCTTCCACGCTGTGGTTTAAGCGGTGGATTTCGTCAATGAACAGAACGTCGCCGTCGTTAAGGTTTGTGAGGATTGCCGCAAGGTCGCCGCTGCGCTCGATTGCGGGCGCGGAAGTCATTTTGAGCTGACCGCCCATTTCGCCAGAAATTATGTGTGCGAGGGTGGTTTTGCCGAGACCGGGCGCGCCGTATAAAAGGACGTGCTCCAGCACTTCCCCGCGCGCTTTTGCCGCCGCCATATAAACTTTTAAATTTTCCTTGACTTTGGTCTGACCGACGTAGCCTTCAAGCGTTTTGGGGCGCAGAACGTTTTCTTCCGCGTCGTATTCGCCCTTGGTGCTTTTTACAAGCCTGTCCTCGCCTTCAAAGTCCTCTTCTTCATCGAAAAACATAATTTATACCTTGTTTTAATTAATCAACGCCATAGCGCAAAAATATCAATCATTAACATATAACAAACATTTCGCCGTAAAGTTCTTTTAACTGCTTTGCATCTTTTTTGCTAAAACAACCCAATTCGCGACTATTACCGTCTTTTAATTTAATATGTAATTTCCACGCCCCGCCATCTATTAGCTCACCGAAAAAAATAGTTATTATATAACGAAATCTAAAAGGCTTATAGCGTATGCTTTCTATCTCGTTGACGCTTATTTCTTCAATAAATCTTTGTCTTTTATAAACTTTGATTTTTTCGGAATTGAACACGTAATTGTTGCCCTTATAAAATGCGAGAAAAAGTATAGCTGATAAAAGAAGAAAATCTACTACCGAGAACATAATTATTACATCAAGATTTTCACCCTTGCTCCAAAATGAACAAGCAACCGATATGATACACAATATCAAAAATAGAGTAAATAAAATGAAAAAAACAAGTAAAATCTTAATTATAAATCCTAGATATAAT
>JAIEAS010000264.1 GCA_029071285.1 Clostridia bacterium | reverse complement strand
CCTTTGGCTTTGAAATACTCATAAAGAAGTTCGCTTAAGGCGATAAAACTTTCGTCGTCCTCCTGAATTTGCGGAATGTCGAAAAGTAATTTCTCGTCAACTTCTTCTATCAGTTTGCCCTTTAAAACCTGCGCCTGAATTGTTAAAACCGCAAGCATAACTTTCGAGCAGTCGGTATTTTTTGCAAGCTCGTAAACCACAAGCCCGTCGGTCTTTCCGCCTGCATATACAAACGGCAAAGCGTTTAAAAATAAAAGATAAAAAGACGCGGGAATTATTGCGCAGATTTCGGTAGGAATCCAGTCAAAAGCAAACGCAAGACCGCCGAAAATTATGCACAGCGCGTTGACTATAAGTCCGCCGAGGGCGGTGAAAATTATTTTACCCTTTAAGTTTTTATCGGTCTTGGGGATTATTTTACAGCTTGAAGTTTTTAAAAAATTTATATCAGGCACAGCCTTGATTTTTACGCACGCGCCGAAAATAAATGCCCGAGCTCGTGGAAAATTGTTGCAACCGGAAGGCTCGTCAAAAGCAAAAGCGCATAGTTTGGTATTGAACTTTTTACGACTAAAAAGCCCAGTCCAACCGCAAGTCCGACGGTTAAAATTATATCGAGCGCATAGAAAAACTTTTTCATTTTGCGCCCTCTTTAAGATTGTAATACCCCTCTAAATTGTCAGCTTCGGACACGGTCAAAGATTTGATTCTGAGTTTTTGCATAAGCCGCGCCAGCAGCAGACAGCCGCCGCCGATTACGTCGGCGCGGTCGTACTGCATACCGCCGAGAGCGCGCACTTCGTCAACCGTCAAAGTCAGAAGCTCGCCCGCGTAGCGCTCGACCTCTTCAACGGTCAACACCGTTCCGTGCGTAACTTCGGGGTCGTAAAAGCCGTGCTTTATTGCGGCGATAGTCGTCGCCGTTCCGCCGATTGCATACATTTTATGTTTGCCGGCGGTGAATTTTCCCAAGCCGTTAAGTTTTTCGTTTATTGCCTCGTCAAGCTTGTCCCTGTCGTATGCGGCAATATCTTTGAGCCGCACCGCGCCGATATCAAGACTTTTTGAAAAAACGGGCGCGCCGCCGCATCTTACGATGACCTCGGTACTTGCGCCGCCGATATCGATAACGCCGCCGTCATTCGCGCCGAGCGCGCCGAGAACGCCGATTTCCGCCTCGAGCTCGCCGCTTATCACGTCCACTTCGAGATTGCATACCTGCTTAACCTTTAAAACGAAGTCGCTGCCGTTTTCGGCTGTGCGCACTGCGGCGGTTGCAAAAGCGTAGACCTTTTCAGCTCCCTCTTCCTTTGCCTGCGAGTAAAACGCGCTTACCGCTGCCGCCGAGCGGTCGATTCCCTTTTGCGAAAGCTTTCCGCTTTTTGAAAGTCCCTCGGCAAGGCGTGTGGTTTCAAGCTTTTTGTATAAAGTTTTTCCGTCTGCCATCATAGCGAGGCGGACGGAATTGGAACCTATATCAATTAAACCGGTTTTCATTTGTTATCCCCGAAAACGTACCCAAACTCAAAAGCTTTGTCCAAAAGGTACTTCTCCGATTTATAATAATCAAGAGATTCTTCCATACTTTCGATTTTCTTCTCAATAGTATCTACTTCCGCCTTCAGCTT
>JAIEAS010000263.1 GCA_029071285.1 Clostridia bacterium | reverse complement strand
GCCGCTTGCGCCCGACGGCAGCGACGACGAGTTAAGTCCGCCAGTTTCAAACCAGCCGAGGTCCACGGCAAACCACTTTATGAAGAGGTTGCCGAGGAAGAAGGACGGAAACGCCATAGCAACCATACAAATTACGGTTACCGTGTAGTCGAATTTGCCGTACTGGTTGGTCGCGCATTTGATTCCGAGAGGAATTGCGATAAGCATTTCCAGAATCAGCGAAACGAGGGAAATCGAGAAGGATATTCCCATTTTGCTTTTAATAACTTCGGAAACTTCCATTTTGTACTTGAAGGACATACCCATATCCCCTTTGAGGAAGTTGGTCATCCAGCTCCAGTAACCCTTTAAAATTCCGAGGAAGCTGTTATCGTCAAGTCCGTATATGGCTTTTATTCGGTCAAGATCTTCCTGAGTCATACTGCCGTTATCAAGCTGCGGTTTAAATTGAAGATCAAAGTAGCTTACAGGCATCATTCTTATGAGGAAGTACAGTATTACCGAAACGCCGAACAGAATCAACACGGCGAGCAGTATTCTTTTTAAAACGTATTTTACCATAAAAGTTTACTCCGAAAAAATCGGCTTTTTAAAATTAAACGTAATTGATTTCCCAAATTTTATCGAAAAGACCGATATAGCAGTTAGGGCTTTGAACGAGCGAGCCTGCGCTTATTACAGTCTTGTTGTAAACGCAGAGGTCGTGACGCTGATAGGAAGGAAGCTCTACCGCAAGGTCCATTACGAAGTCAAGACATTCCTCGTAAAGGGGAATACGCTCGTCATCTTTAAGGAAGGTTCTTGCTTCATCTATCTTTTTGCTCAGGTCTTCGATTATGCCTTGCTCGTGAGTCCAGTCGTAGCCTCCTTTGTTGCCAAGAATGTTCTTATAGTTCCAGTTGTTTACCGAGGTCGCTGCGCTTTCCTTGTGGTAAATCTGATACATATCGGGGTCGCTCGACGAGGTCCACGCTGCCGCCCAGACCGCAAGGTCGCCCGAGATAAGGCTCTTCAACGCAAGCGCCGAGTTATCAACCGTTATATCGAAACCAAGCGAGTTGAGAGTATCAGCCGCTCTCGAGAACATCATATACGCGGGGTGGTCGGTGCTGTCGCCCGCAATAATGAAGGTAAGCTTAATAGTGCTGCCTATCGGCTTGTTTGCCATACCGTCGGGCTGCCGCCTCTTCACGTATTTATTGCCCTCTAAATCGTAGCCCGCCTCTTCCATAAGCTTTTTGATTTCCTTTCGATCGGGACTATTGTCGTAAGCAACCGATGCAGGCAGTGAATTAACCCTGGTTTCGTCGGGATAAGCCCAGCTCGTCTTGGTCATAGGTCTGTATATGGGTTCAGCATACGTCGAAGTGTAGAAGTCGGAAATAGCAAGGCTGGTATCGATAGACTTCATAATAGCCTGTCTTACCTTGTATTCGGGAACGAATTTGGGGTTTACGCCGATATAGCCGTAACCTCCTGTGGGGTAATGTTTGGAAGCAAGGGTATTTTTGTGCGAGGTAACGAAGTTGCCGTTATCCCTCGTTGCATTGGGCTTACCGAAGTCGATTTCGCCCTTTCCGAGCGCTTCCATAATCTTATTGTCGCTTACTACTTTGTAAGCTACGCGCTTGATTTTTGCGTTTTTGATATTTCCGCCAAGCGTTTCAAAGTAGTCGTTGCGCTTGAAGTAGCAGTTAACAGTGTTTAAGCAGAAGGTTGCTTTGGTGGGATTGTCGTTTCCGTCTTTGTCGCACGCCTTGTATGCGCCCGCGCCCACGGGAACGCCCTGCTTTTCGGTAGTGAACGCCTCTTTGAAGAAGTTGCTGTCGCCGAATTCAACGCCGAACTTGTTATTTGCAGGGTCTGCTTCCTCAACGTAGTTATGTCCCTTGTAATTTGTACACGAATAGTAATACAGAGGAGCTACGGGGAAAGCCCAGTTATAAGCAGCCTTGGGGTCGACGCCGTGTATTTTTATTTTAAGAACGTCGTTGCCGTCCGCAGTCTTATCTGTGGTTATACCCTCTATATTCGGTACGGGCAATTTTCCGCCTTTTTTAACGTTATCATAGTATTCCGTTCTGAGCTGACCTAAAATTTCGTTGTACAGCTCATTACCCGTCGATCTGAACTGAACTATTTCAGCGATTGAGTCCTCAGAGTCAAGAGCGGTTTCAAGCAGTTTAAGGCACGCTTCCTTTTGAAGGGCAGTTTTTGCCTCCTCTTTGGTCAATCCGTCGTGGCTCTGCATATATTCTGCAATCTTTGCCTCGGTAGAGTTATCATTGACTGCCTTTATATATTCATCTGCGCCTCTGACACCGTTTGCTATATCTTCGGGATAAGCGTCTTTTGCGCCCTCCTGATAAGGTTCAAGGGTCGTATAGTACTTATCGCCCTTACTTGCGTCGTATTTGCCGTTGCCGTCGGCGTCAAAGTATATCTGTACCTCGTTGTTAGTGTTGGTAAGCTTTTTCTGAGTAGTTACAAGACCTTCGTAGAAAAGGTAAGCCTGCCAGGTCTCAGTAAAGTAATAACCCTTGTAGGTTTCTTCCCAGCTGGTTGCGATTGCGTTCCAGTCCGCCTCGATTTCTTCCTTATAAAGCTTATTGACAAGTTCAAGGTCTTGTGCAACCTCAGCCGACGGTTCACCGCCGTCTTCAGTCCAGTCGATGATATTTTGAATTCTGCCGTTAACGTCAAAGTTACTGTCAACGTTTAGCGAGTTGCTGTCGGGGTCCTGTGTACGGTAAGCTCTTAAACCCACGATATCTGTTGAATAAATGGTTGTAGAACCGGTGTAAGCGGGGTCGAGGTACACGTAAAGGTTGAACAGTACGTCCTTTATGCCGAGCTCGTGAACGCCGTCGCTGTACATAATTCCCTTTTTAAGAGTTATTACGTACTCGGTAAAGCCGTTTTTGTCTGCGACGGTCGAGGGTACGTTGTTTGCATCAAAGTAATTCATTTCCATACTCTGAGCGGCGCAAACCTCGTTAGGTCCGCAAGTAACGTGACCTTCGCTGTCTACGGTGAGCAGTGAAAGCTGGGTCATACCTATCATTTCGCTGTCGTTGCCCGAGGTGTAGGTAAACGGGTTGAAGTTGCCGTCCAACGCGCCGATAGCGAGGTCGAGCTGGCGGGTTTCGGGGTCGAGTGACTGCTTTTTATTACAGCCGACCGCCGCACACATTGCGAGCGCAAGTCCCGCGCAAATAGCTCCTTTAACAATTTTTTTCATTTATTTTAAGCCTCCTGTTAATTTTCCTGATTATTGTACCACTACGGTTTCTTTTTCTATTACAAGCGTCACTCTGTCGCAAGTTACGCCGCTGTAATCGCCTTCTGCAAATATCCAGCTGTCGGTATTGTAACTGTCGTCCGGATTTTTCTGAATATTCTGTATAGTTGCATTGTTCTTCGAAATACGCTCGATGCTGAGAGTAGAATCCGTCAAAGCAACGTTTTCAAGCTTTGCACCCTCTTCAATGCCGTGACTGAAAAGATAGATATGAACGGTGCGGCCGGAGCCTATTCCCGAAACGTTAAAGGTAAAACCGGTAAAAGTTATATCCTTGATTTCGGCGTCTTTGCCGATTATGCCGAATAACGAGTATTCGTCGCCGTTTCCGAGACTGGATACTTCTACTTTCTGATTTAATACGGTGCGTCCGTTGCCCTGAATTTTGCAGTTGATAGCATTTCTCTTGGGACGAAGCGCCGAGTTTTGCGAGCAGTCGATATTGTCGGCTGCGATATAGTAGTTTCCGCTTGCCATAGAACCGTACATATCGTAGAAGCCGCGCGCGTCGCGCACCATCGTCCATACGCCTTCTACAAACTTGCAGTAAACGTCAACGTAGGGATTTTCCTCGTCGTAAACTTCGGGCTTTTGTACTCTGCTGCAGGGAACGTACTCGCCGTTCTCTAAAACGTAGTATTCAAGCAAAGTTGCGTCGTCCGCGGTTACGGGCGGTCTGTTGTAGTTTAAGCTTATTGCGAGGTTTCTGCCGAACGCGCCGTTCGCAAACTCGTCGCCGACGTTGTAAGTTTTTTCGCCTACGGTAATTTTGGTTGCGCCCTTGTCAGCGTCGTCGGGCGAACCCGCGTAAAGTTTGTATCTGATTTTGTAGTCCTTAGTCCACTTTGCGCCGACGTAAACGTGGTCGCCTTTTTCGAGTTTAAGTCCCGAAGTAACCTCTCTGTCGGTCAGCACGGGGATACCTTTTTCCTCGTCTTCCCACACGGGGTTTCCGTCGTTATCGAGCTTTACGTAGTACCAGCCCTGAAAAATGAAGTCCGTCTGGGTTACGCTTTGGTCAGCCGCGTCGAAGTCGGTCATAATAGGAACGCCCGCGGGATAGTAAATCTCCTTTACGCCCGCGCTGTTTTTGAACTTGCCGCCGCACGCGTAGTAGGTTATGCGCTGGTCCTTTGCGTCGCCTACGATTTCCTCCCACGATTCGCCGCCGATTTTGCAGGCGGCAAACAGTGAGCAGACCGCAATTACCAAAAATATTAAAATCAGACTTACTTTGGTTTTAAGTTTCATTTATTCCTCTTCGTTTTCAACGCTTCCGCTGTTTTCTGCTTCCGCCTTTGCGGGTTTTTTGAAAATTTTGCCGATAACGTCGATTTTGAATTTGTACTTTAAAATCAGTATCACAGCCGCAGCGATTACTATCAAGCCTAAAACGCTTCCGCCGACCGCAAGACCTATTACGAGTCCGTTTGCGTTCGTTCCGCCGTTTGCGCCTCTTTCGGTAACCTCTATGGGCAGGTTGATTTGCAGTCCCGCGTATTCGCCTATGCCCTGCAGAATAACGTAGGTGTTAAGGGTTGACAGCTCTCTGCCGTCGTACGAGCTTTCTATAATGACTTTGCTCATATCGGCAAGCTCGGTCGAGTAGTCCTCGTAAGTTACGGTGAGAACCAAGCCCTTCATACTGAACTTTTCGCCCTCTCTGTAAACCGTTTTGTGCTTGCTGCTGTCGCTTATGCCGAAGGACTTAGCCGCAACCTTTATGCCGAGGTGCTGTTTTACGGTCCTCAACTCGTTTTCGACGTCGAACAGCTTCTGCTCGTTTTCGTCGCCGAAGAACGCTTTCTGCGTATCGCTTGCAAGTATATTATACAACTCGTGAGCGGAAATGACAAGCTTAGAGAAGTCAGTTACCATTTTTTTGTTGTCTACGCTGTCCTCTAAGGTGTTCCAGCTCTTGATTTCGTCCAAATCGAAGCTTGTTACAAGCTTTATCAGCTTGCGGGTGTTGTCGTCCATAAGCTCGCCGAGGTCGGCTTTGGTTCCGAAGTAGTTCTGATAAACGAAGTTATCGTAACCCGAGCCGTTCGAGGGATAGCTTATCTTCAGCTTTGAAACCTCGGGGGTGATTATAATGCTGAGGGGATGATAATATCCTGCGGTATAGTCCAGAGCGTTGGTTTCGAAGTTCCGCGTAAAGGTCGTGTAGCGCGTGAAATTCGCCATTTCGATAACCTCTATCGTTCCGTCGGCGTATTCGTACTCGTACTCGCCGAGGTAGTAGAACTCCGCCAGAAGCTGAGGCGCGTTGATTGCCTCGAACTGATATTCCGAAATACCGCTTGCAAAGAACGCCGCGTCGCCTATGGTCTTTACGCTGTAAGGAATAACTACTTTTACAACCGCACCCTTCACGAGGTCGGACATTGCGTAAGCTTTAACCGTTGCGGTGCCTTCGACAATATTATAGGTGCCGTCGTCTGCAACCTTTGCCGAGGGGTAATCGGTAAGCTCTAAGCTCTCCTCTTTGTCTATGGTATTGAGCGTGCTGTAAAGTACGCCGTCAACCGCTTTAAACTTGCTTTCGCCCGCCTCGACGGTGAACGAATTGAGATTTTTTGAATTTGCAAACGCGCCGTAGCCAAGCGTCTTTAAAGATACGGGAATTTCAACCGTGGTTTCACAGCCGCCGTAGAACGCGAAGTTGCCTACGCTTTCCGCCTTGGGAATTGATACTTCCGTATACTCTCCGCCGAAGAACGCGCGCTCGCCTATAACCTTTGCGTTTGTGAGATTTAATTCGGTAAGGCCTGTGCAGTTATAGAACGCAAGTCCGCCGATAATTTCAAGACCTTCAAGGTCAACCGTTTTCAGCGCGGTACAGCCGTAGAACGCGCCCGTTCCGAGCTCGGTTACGTTTTTAAGGTCGATGGTTTCAAGTGCGGTGCAACCGAGGAAAGCGCCCTCGCCGATATATAAGGTTACATCACTTATTTCTACCGTCGTAAGCTTTTCGCAAGCTATAATTCTGATTTCGCCGTTCTGGAAAACGCTTGAGCCGAAGGTATAATCGCCGACCGTTTCAGCGTTTTCGCCGAAGGTTACTTCTTCAAGGTTGATACAGCCGACGAAGGTATACGCGCCGAGGTCTTTAACCGAGGGCATTTCCACAGTCGTAAGACCGGTACAACCCGAGAATACGTTGCTGCCCATAGTTTCAACGCCGTCGGGCAGAGATACTTCTGTAAGACCGGTACAGCCGCTGAACGCCGCGCTGCCTATCGACTTAAGGAGCGAATTATTTTCAAAGGTAATTCCGGTTAAACTTTCACAGCCCGCGAACGCGCCCGCGCCGATTTTTTCAACGTTGGCGGGAATGGTTACGCTCGTAAGGTTTGTGCCTGCGAATGCGTAGTCGCCGATTTCGTTCACGGTCGAGGGAATGGTTATCGAGCTTAAAGTCGAGCTTGCGAACGCGCCCTCTCCTATCGATGTTATTCCCGTGAGATTTACGGTACTTAAGGTACAGCCCGAGAATGCGTAAGGCGCAATCTTTTTGGTGCCCGCCTGAAGGGTAAAGCCCGCCGCGTTTTTGGGTGCAAGCAGCAGCGTGTCGCCACTGTAAACTGCGCTTAAAGCAACGCTTGTATTATGGAACACTCTGTCGCCGAAGCGGGTAAGTCCCGCGGGTACGGTGAAGCCGCTAAGACCGCAGTTTGCGAAAGCCATATCGCCGATTTCCGTGACTTTGTTTCCGTTAAAGTCAACCGCCGTAAGTCCGGTACAGCCGTCGAACGCATGTGCGCCGATTATATAGGTATCAGAAACCTTTTCGCCGTTTTCGGGTTTGCCGAAAGTTACTTTGTTAAGTCCTTTGCAGTTTGCAAACGCGGAAGCTTCAACGGTTTTAGCGTTTAAAGTAATTTCTTTAATGGCGTTGCAGCCGTTGAACATATTTACGCCGATTGCGGTGTAGAAGCCCGTCGTTACGTTTTTAAGCGCGGTACAGCCCTCGAACACCGAGGCGCCCGCAACGTGCAGACCGGTGATATCGACATCCGTAAGCGAGGTACAGCCTGCAAATGCCCTTGAAAGCATAGTGCCGATATTGTCCATACTTACAATTTCGGAAAGCTTTACGCAGCCCTCGAACGCCGACCTGTCAACCGTAATCGTCTTGCAGTTTGAAAGGTCAAGTTTTTCAAGGTTTACGCAACCCTCGAACGCAAAGCGCATAATCGAAGTAAGGTTTGCGTCGGGAATTTCTTTCGCCGTTTCCTGAATGAAGTAAACTTCTTTAAGGTTTGTACAGCCCGTAAACGCTCTCTTATCTATGGTCGTAACAGTCTTGGGGATGATTACTTTTTTAACGTGGATATTGTCCTTGAACGCGTCTTCCGCAATAGTCATGATATTTTTATCGTCGGGAATTTTAACTACGCCGTCCTCTACGAAGTTGCCCTCTCCGTCGTAAATCGTTTCTCCCGTTCCGCTGTACTTGGTAAGCGTGAAATTTGAAACGGTGAAGGGTTCCTGAACCGCGAGGGTTACGTCCGCAGAACATTTGGGAACGAGGGGATTACTACTGTCGTAAATTGCGGCGGTAATCTTGGTACTGCCCTTTTTGTTCTTGACGGTAACTTTGCCGTTCTGGTCAACTTCCGCGACGTCGGGAACGCTCGAACTCCAGACTAAGGTGTAATTTGCAAGGTCGTAATACCACGGCTCTGCGCTGACGTCGAGGGTGAATTCCTGACCCGCTCTGATTTTTACGGTGCCCGTTGCTTTAACCAGGTTAAGTCCGCTGCTTTCTATAAGTCCGAACGAAATCTTGTTGGGGAAGGTGAGCTTTTTGCCGTTGTCCACAACCGTTACGTTGATAGTCTTGCTTGCGCCGTTCGCGCCGATTACCGTAACCGTTTCGGGTCTGGTACGCGTGGGTGAAACGCCGAAGATTTCGCCGTTGAACACCTTTACGAAGCTTTCGCCGTGTCCGGTGGTCCAGGTGAAGTTTGAAAGATTTGCGCTTCCCTCGTAGGATAAGCCAACCTTATAGGTTTCGTTCACGCCGAGGGTGATATCGGTGCCGCCCAGAACTTCGAACTCCGAGGGCAAAGTATTTGCCGACGAGGTGGTGAAATCGAGGGTTAAAACTCTGTGGTTTAAAGCGTAGTCGTCAATCTGAATATAAAGTCTGTCTTTATATTTTTCGTACTGCGCCATCAGATTTGTTATATCGATTGAAACGGTCGTGGTGCCGTTCTTTTTGGGGTTGTATACGGGGGTTATATAGTCGGTTACAAGCTTAAGCTCGGTCGCGTCGTTCACGTCCTCGTTGTCGTTGTAACAGAGAATTACCGCCTGCGCGTAGGTGTTGTCGTAAATATCCAGATCGAGATATACGCTCTGCCAGTCGTTGCCCCTGCCCGTGCTGTCGGGGTGGTCGATATACCTTATGCGCGAATCAACCAAAACGGGAGCCTCGTAGTCGACGTAGAAGGTCATCGAGAAGGTGTTGTCCTCGTTCTTCTCCTGCGCCTCGTACTTTTCCTGATTGAAATAGAAGTAGAAATCGAGCGCGTACTTGCCGTTGTTCACAAGTCCGAGTTCTTCGGGGTCTAACTCGAGCAGTACCTGAGCGGGAACCGCCGAACCTGCGCCCGAATACGCTTTGTTTACGCGGTAAACGTTATTCTGTCTGATAATTTCGCCCGTTTCCGCGTCGTACAAATCGTAGGTTACCACCGCCGCGTTTCTTAAAAGTCCCGCGTACAGCGCTTTTATCTGATAGGTCGTAAGATAGTTCGTCGGGTCGTTGTCGCCGATATAGTCGTTGAAACGCGAAATCGCCGCGTACTCGGTGTTGGCGTAAATCTGCTCTGCGCTCTCGTCCTGCGTGTACGCAAAACCGCCCATAGGCACGGAGTACATATTGTTGCTGTAATTCGCGTAAGCCTGAGTAGCCCAGACGCTCTCGTGGCGTTTTTTCTCTTCGGGCACTTTAT
>JAIEAS010000262.1 GCA_029071285.1 Clostridia bacterium | reverse complement strand
ACATAGAGTTGCTTTAAACTTGTTTTAACAAGTCACTAAGCCGTAAGGGCGATACTGCAACTCTCTTTTTATGACTTTTTACATGAAAAAGGCAGTACGTTACGTACTGCCTTTTAGCAACATTCGAAGCCGTTACCTTCAAAAACCCGTTCTTATATGGTCGAGTAATTTAAGACGCTTTTGCCGTTTGCACGCCCCTCTTAATGAACGTCAACCGCTTATTATTGTATCCACTTATGCTATTTAAGTCAAGTAAATTGCAAGCGGAGCTATTATATTAAGGAAAACTTTGGTTTGCGCAATTTTTTAAAAAGTGGGTATAAAAGATATACATTTTATAATGGTTTGTGATATAATCAAAGAAAAACGCTGGGTGAATTATGTTATCCGATATCGAAATTGCCGAAAGCTGTGTTTTAAAAGACGTGCGCGAGATTGCCGCAAAACTGAATTTGTCCGAGGACAGCTTAGAGCTGTACGGCAAATACAAGGCAAAAATCAATTTAAAAAAGGTTGAACCCAAGTCGAAATTGATTCTGGTTACCGCAATAAATCCCACCGCAAGCGGCGAGGGAAAAACCACCGTATCGATAGGCCTTGCCGACGGTATGGCAAAGCTCGGCAAAAAGGTCTGCCTTGCTTTAAGAGAGCCTTCTTTGGGCCCCGTGTTCGGCATAAAGGGCGGAGCCGCGGGCGGCGGATACGCACAGGTCGTTCCTATGGCGGACATAAATCTGCACTTCACGGGCGACTTGCACGCGATAACTTCGGCAAATAATTTGCTTTGCGCTATGATTGATAATCATATTTTCAGGGGTAACGCGCTTAAAATAAAACAGGTGACTTTCCGCCGCTGTCTTGATATGAACGACAGAGCCCTGCGCGACTTGACGATTAAGTGCGAGGCGGGCAAAATGGCTGGCTGCGAAAGCTATTCAAGACAAGAGGGTTTTGAAATTACCGCGGCTTCCGAGGTTATGGCGGTTTTGTGCCTTGCGCGCGATTTGGCAGACCTGAAAAAGAGAATAGGCGAAATCGTAGTGGGCGTTGACGAGGACGGAAACTACGTCCGCGCAAAACAGCTTCACGCCGACGGCGCAATGGCAACCCTTTTGAAGGACGCGATAAAACCCAACCTTGTTCAGACTCTGGAGGGCACGCCCGCAATCGTGCACGGCGGACCCTTTGCAAATATAGCGCACGGCTGCAACTCGGTGCGCGCAACCTACACGGCAATGACCCTTGCCGACTACACCGTAACCGAGGCGGGCTTCGGTGCGGATCTGGGCGCGGAAAAATTCCTTGATACCAAATGCCGCATTGCTGAAATCGAGCCCGACTGCGTCGTGGTAGTTGCAACGGTTAAAGCGTTGAAGCTTCACGGCGGCGCGGACAAGTCTAACCTGTCCGAGGAAAATATCGCCGCGTTGAAGGCGGGACTTCCCAACCTTTTGAAGCACGTTGAAAACGTTAAAAAGGTATTCAATAAACCCTGCGTGGTTGCTATGAACAGATTTGCAACCGACAGCGAGGCGGAGATTAAAACCGTTCTCGAAGCCTGCAAAAAGGCGGGCGCGAAAGCGGTGTTCACGGACGTATTCTTAAAGGGCGGCGAAGGCGGCAAAGATTTGGCTGCAGCCGTAATCGAAGAGTGCGGCAAAAAATCCAAATTGAAATACGCGTACGAGCTTAAAGACGGCATAGTTAAAAAGATTGAAAGCATAGTCAAAAAAGTGTACGGCGGCGACGGCGCGGAGTTCTCTGACGCTGCGCTTGAAAAAATAAAGGCGCTTGAAAAGAGCGGAATTAAGGGCTTACCCGTAATTATCGCAAAGACGCAGTATTCGCTGTCCGACGACCCCAAAAAGCTTGCCGCGCCCAAGGGCTTTAAAATTTACGTGCGCGATATAATCTACAAGGGCGGCGCGGGCTTTATCGTAGCCGTTGCGGGCGAAATTATGCTTATGCCCGGTCTCGGCAAAGTCCCCTCGGCTGAACATATCGACGTAGACGCCGACGGCAACATTACGGGACTGTCATAAATGAATATTGACGAAATTATAACACTTGCAGAAAAAGGCGATGCGGACGCGCAGTTCAGATTAGCTTTATACTATGAAAGCGACTGTCCCGAACGGGATTTTGGAAAGGCGGTTTACTGGTACACGAAATCAGCAGAGCAGGGCAACGCTCACGCGCTGAATAATCTGGGTATATGCTATTATAACGGACAAGGCGTAGCGGAAAACGCAGAAGAGGCAAAAAAGCTGTGGCTTAAAGCCAAAGAGCTCGGCAACCAAACCGCAGCGGAAAATCTCAGAATACATTTTAAAATAAACTGAACGGTAAAAATTATGGAACTTCCCGAGGCAAGCAACTTCATAGAACAGATTATTAACGAGGAACTCGAAGCGGGCAAATTTGCAAGCCGCAACAACGAAATTCAGGTTCGTTTTCCGCCCGAGCCAAACGGGTATCTGCATATAGGACACATAAAGGCTATGTGCATAAACTTCGGCGTAAAGGACAAGTATCACGGCAAGCTCAATTTGCGTATGGACGACACCAACCCCGCCAAGGAAGATTACGAGTACGTAAACTCCATAGTGGACGCAATCAAGTGGCTGGGCTTCGAGTACGACCAGCTTGTGTTCGCTTCCGACTATTACGACAGACTTTACGAAATTGCCGAAAAATACATTCTCGACGGAAACGCGTACGTGTGTGATTTGTCGGCGGACGAAATAACCGCAACCCGCGGAACCTTGACCGAGGCGGGCACGCCTTCTCCGTACAGGAACAGAAGCGTTGAAGAAAATTTAAAGCTTTTCCGCGAAATGAAGGCGGGCAAGTACCCCGACGGCGCTAAAACATTGCGCGCGAAAATCGATATGGCTTCGCCCAACGTAAATATGCGCGACCCCGTAGTTTACCGCATAGCGCACGTTCCGCACTACCGCACGGGCGACAAGTGGTGCATATATCCTATGTACGACTTCGCGCACCCCGTGTCCGACGCGATAGAGGGAATTACACATTCGCTCTGTTCGCTTGAATTCGAAAACCACAGACCGCTGTATAACTGGTTTGTTGAAAAGGCGGGCTTTAAAGCGCCTCTGCCCAGACAGATTGAGTTTGCAAGGCTTAACATAACAAATATGCTTATGTCGAAGCGGTATCTCAAAAAGCTTGTTGACGAAGGCTTCGTCCGCGGCTGGGACGACCCGAGAATGCCCACCGTAATGGGACTTAAAACCCGCGGCGTTCCGCCCAAGGCGCTTAAAAAATTCTGCGCCGACGTCGGCGTTGCAAAGGCTTATTCGGTGGTGAATCAGGCTCAGCTCGACAGCTGTATCCGCGACGAACTGAACGAAACCGCCGAACGCGCAATGGCTGTTTTAAACCCCGTTAAACTTACGATAACCAACTACAGCGGCGAGGAAGAGCTTGACTTCGATATCAACCCTATGCAGGAGGGAAGCGGTACCCGCAAAATAAAGTTTACGGGCAGCGTATATATCGATAGGGACGACTTTTCGCTTAACCCGCCCCCCAAATACAAGAGGTTGCAAAAGGGCGGCAACGTCCGCCTTAAAAGCGCGTATATCGTGCGCTGCGACGACGTAAAACTCGACAAGAACGGTGAGGTTGAGGAAATACTCTGTACCTACTTCCCCGAAACGCGCAGCGGCTCGGATACGCCGACAGACATTAAAGCTAAGGGCGTAATTCAGTGGGTGGATGCAAAGTACGGCGAAAACGTGCAGTTCAGGCAGTATCAGCCCCTTTTAAAGGACGAGCAGTACCCCGACCAGGACTACGCCGAAAGGCTGAACGCCGACAGTGAAAAAATCACTTACGGCAAAGCGGAAAAGTATCTTGCTGACAGCGAGGACGGAAAAGCTTTCCAGCTGATACGCGCAGGTTATTTCAAAAAGATTACGGAGAACGGAACCGTTCTTTCCGAAATCGTTTCGTTAAAGGACAGTTTCAATAAGTAAACCGTCCCACAAGGTGACAAAATGAACATTTTAGGTATAGCAATAATTTGCTTAATATTGTCCTTCATGCTGGTAGGCGGAGGCATAGGCGCGTTTAAAGGATTTACGCGTGTAAGGTCCTGGGGAGTGGAGTTTATCCTCACGGGACTTTTAGCCATACCCATTGACAGACTTATCACAAGCAAACTGAAAGGGTCCGCCGCAATTCCGGCAGGCTTCGTTTCGATTGTGGTCGCGATAATTTTTATCGGACTGTTTATGTTCCTTTTCTGGCTTTTCAGAAAACTGCTCGACAGGGCAATCGAAAAGCGCAAGCAGAAATCTTATTATTCAAAGTATTTTGAAAACGAGCAGAACACCGTCAAAATTTTAGGTGCGCTCGCCGCAAACGATATGAAGGAGTATAAAAAGCTCACCAAGCACAAACCGAGGCAGTCTGGCGGTGTGTTCAGCATTCTGAACAGAGTTTTCGGCGGCGTCGTGCTGGCGATAAAGGGCATCGTAATCGCGGGTATTCTCTCGGCGGCGCTTCTGGTTGTTATCGACTTTACCGAGCTTGCGCAAGAGGGCGGAAGCATGTATGCGCTGCTCGGCAAAACTTACGCAAACGGCAGTTGGCTGTTCTTCAAAAAATATCTTTTCGACTTCCTTATAATCGGCATACTTATGGCGTGCATAAAGGCGGGGTATTCCAGCGGCGTATCCTCGTCGGTATGGTCGGTAGTAGTTATCGGTCTTGTAATCGGCGCGGGCGCGCTTGCGATACACTTCGCGTTCGGCGTGAAATCCTTCGTAACCGCGGCGGAAGCTTTGAACGAGCATCTTTCGGGCAAGCTTTCGTCAATCACGGGACTTTTGGAGCAGATGAAAATCAACCCCGTGGTAATTTCAAAGGCGATAATAGCTTTGGGACTGTTCGTGCTGATGCTTGTTCCCGTCATATTAATCGCCAAATTCGTACCCGAGTTTATCGACATTGCGCGCGGCGGCAAAATTTTCAAAACGGTGGACGGCGTGCTGGGCGCGATTGCGCTCACGCTAACAGTTTTAGTCGTACTGCTTATCGTAGGCGTAGTGGTAAATTCTTTACAGGAGCTGGAATTTATGGAAGTATTCAACGCATACTTCGTGAAGAGCGGACTTGCGACCTACTTCTACGATTACAACCTGCTGGCACAGTTCGGGTTAAAGCTGAACCTTGCGCAGTACTTACAGTAAATAATAAAAACGCGGAAAACCGAAGTTTTCCGCGTTTATTTTTTATATTCGATTATTTTTCCGAATAGCTTTCGCAGCAGGTGCAAGTGTCGCCGCAAGCACAGCCTACGGTGATTTTATCAAGGGTGCAGTTGCAGCCCTTCGAGTTGAATTTGCAACCCTTTACGTTGCAGGCGATATCGTGATTTACGCTCTTCATAAAATATCCTCCTTTAATCAGTTTGCGCCAAGGTCGTTCAAATTATTCGCAGAGTCTTGACAAACCCCGTTATTTTAAGTAAAATATTTTAAAAGGAGCGCATATGAAAATTATTTTATTGCAGGACGTTAAAGGGCAGGGCAAAAAGGGCGAAGTTATCGACGTAAACGAGGGCTACGCAAGAAACTTTCTCATAAAAAAAGGCTTGGCGGAAGTTGCCACGGCAACTAAATTGAACGACATCAACCAGAAAAAATCCGCCGCGGATTTCCACAAGGCTGAGGAGATAAAAGCCACTCAGATACTCGCAAAGGAAATCAACGGCAAAACCTTCGGCATAAAGATAAAGGCGGGACAGGGCGGAAAGGTGTTCGGCTCGGTAACGGGCGCAGACGTCGCGGACGCTTTGCAGAAAGCGGGCTACGCGGTTGATAAAAAGAAGGTAGTGCTTGCCCAGCCCATTAAGACGGTCGGCGTATTTGACGTTGATTTAAAGTTTATGGAAGGCATTTCGGCTAAAATAAAAGTATCGGTTGAAGCTGAATAAAGCCTTAGGCTTTGCGGCGTATCTTATTTATTTGCTTATATAAAAAGCGGTGTGCAGTTTGCACACCGCTTTTAAATTTAGTTTGATTTACGGTAGATGCGGAACGTTTACCTGCCGCGGCCGCCGCCACCGCCGAAGCCACCGCCCGAAAAACCGCCGTGACCACCGCCGAAGCTTCCGCCGCCGTTGCCTCCCGAGCTTGCGGGGCGCGAAACCATATTTCTTGACATATTTCCCATCGAGCTGCGGATTACGTTGTTGAGTATGTGGAAGGATATGATATTATTTGCCATATTGCCCGCAATCCACTGCGGAGGCTCTATGGTGATTGAAGCAAACTTGTCTTCCCAGATACTGCTCACACCCAGAACCTGAGCGTAGGGGAGTATATGATAGTAAAACTGCGGGTCTTCCTCAATCATAGTTTCAAGCTGATTTTTCTCTGCAAGGCGGATAAAGTTCTTGAAACCGATAATGTCGTTCAGCTGATTTGTGTACTCCTTCGTGCGGTTGAACGCAAGCGCGGAACAGCCGACCGACCCGAAGCAGGCGATACACAGAATTATTTTCGCCGTAAGCGTCATAAATCCGTGACATACCGTAAAGATGTAAATCGTCGAACCGATTGCGCCTAACAGGGCTATCAGAAGAACGTACAGTATTAATTTCCCTTTCGAAAGTTTTAATTTGCTTGCCTGAAGCGACGCCGACATCGTGAAAACTATAAACGACGGAATAAGCGCAATAACTATCGGCGCAAAGTATGTCAACGAATATGATACCTGAACGAGCGCCAGAACCATCGGCGCAACTCCGAGAAGCAGCGCGGAGAGTATTCCCAGCACCGCCGCAAATACGATACTCTTTTTATCGTAAAGTCCCTTGGTCTGCGCGTTGAGCTGCGCTGTTGCCGCGCGCACCGTCGTGTAGAAGGTGCCTTCAAGCGTGCTCGAACGGACTGCGTCGCCGTATTTGAACATACCCGCAAACAGCGTCTGCTCGTAATCGGGCGTATTAGGCGGCAGAGCTTTCACGGCTTTGATAATTACGGGATTTTTCTTGTCGTCGAGGTTGATTTTTACGTAACCCTTCGACGCCCAGTAAAATATCATTGCGGTAACGTCCTCGCCGTTTACCTTGTTATCGATAAGCTTGCCCATTTTCATCGGGTCCATATCGTTCGGCGCGGTGTAGTTCACGACGGGCGTCAGACTGTTTTTGCCGACCACGAAAATTCTGTACAGAACCGCCGCAATAATCAGCACCGCCGCGGCAATTATAAAGGCGTAGGGGGTGAAATCGAAATAACTCTTTACTTTGCCCTTTTCAAAACTTATATCGAAAGAAATTCCCTGCCCTGGTTTAAGCATTTCAGCGTACGTCGTAAGCATCGTTCTGCCATCTGTGTAAACGCCCGGCTTAAACTCCTGCGCAGTAGTGCTGCCGAGTCTGCCCGTGTAGCACTTTGCACCGGTGTAGCCGTTGGGCAGAATTAGCGTAACGCTTACGTTGCGCATACTGCAGCCCCAGCCCGTGCCGACGGGGTTCAGAGGAATGAGTCCGCTGTTCACGACCGAGTTGGTAATAGCGTAGGTGTAGGTCAAACGATAACTTTCCGATTTATTGTACTTGTTCGTGTGGTCGCCGATATCAACCGAGATGAAATTGACGTCGTCAACGCGCACGTCGTACCAGACGTACTTTGGTTTGCCGTTTTCCATTTTTTTGACGCTGACGTTTTTGACCTGCGCCCCGCCGTTTACGGGGATGTCGCGTATAAATCCCGTCGACTCGATGCCGAGGTAGTGTACGTTCAAATCCTCGGTGACCTGCATCGTGCCGTCCGGGGAAATATCGTAGGTTACGTCGTATCCGTCCAACATAAAGTTATATGCGGGGTCTATAGTAGGAATTTCGGTGGAGGGTGAACAGCTTGTCAAGCCGAACACGCACAGCGCCAGAATTGCCAGAAGTACCGACGTAAATAAAAGCGGAAGTCCTTTGACTTTTTTCATAATTACTCCGAAAATATAGGCGGACCGTTATTAACTATAACAGACCGCCTGAGCGCAGGTTGTCCCGCGCCCGTAAAATTGAAATTTTAAAACTGTACTTTAACGTTCTGTCTTTCTTCTTCGGTTGCCTCGAAGTAAGGAAGAGGTGCTAATTTCATCATTCTTGCTATGATACAATTAGGTATGGTGCTGATAGCCGAGTTGTACTCGCGAACGGTTGCGTTGTAGTACTTTCTTGAATTTACAAGTTCGTTTTCAACCGTTCTCAGCTGAGCCTGCAAATCCATAAAGTTCGCGTTCGCTTTCAGTTCGGGATAGTTTTCGGTAACCTTGTTGAAGCGCACTATCGCGCGGCTCAATTCGTTGTTTGCCACAACTTTTTCCGCAACGGTGGTCGCCCTCATAGCAGAAGCGCGCGCTTCGGTAACTCTCGTAAAGGTTTCGCTCTCGTGCTTTGCGTAGCCCTTGACCGTTTCAACGAGGTTGGGGATGAGGTCGAAACGCTTTTTGAGGTAAACGTCGATATTCGCAAAAGCGTCCTCAACCTGAGCTTTTTTTCTGATAAATTTGTTGTGCGTAGCAATCGCCCAGATTATGATAATAAGAACGACCGCGCCGACGACTCCGCCGATAATTCCGCCTGTCGCGGCTTTGGATAAAAGTAAATTCATTTTTTTCTCCTCTATAATTTTTTTATTTCAACGATTGCGCTCTTTAAAAAGGTTTCCGCAATCGATTGCTTTTTCACGTTCTTCAAAGCTTCGTCCAAAGTGAACCATTTTGCTTCTTCAAGCTCGTTTTCGTCAAGAACGATTTCGCCGTTTTCCGCTATAATCACAAAGCCCAGCATTAAAACGTTTTTGGGTTCGTGATAGCGGGAAGAGAGGTACTTGAATTTTACGACGTCAAGCTTCGTTTCTTCCTTGAACTCGCGCGTAACCGCTTTTTCCGCGGTTTCGCCCTTTTTTATATATCCCGCAAAAAGAACGAATTCGTCCTGATTTTTGTGTTTTGCGAGCAGTACTTTATCCTTTGCGCGGTTAAAAACAGCCATACTCACCGCGCTTGCAAACCTCGGGAAGCGGAATTCTTCGCAGTTTTTGCAGTATGGAACCAAGCCTTCTTCGGTTTTGAACATAAGCGTAAGTTCGTTGCCGCATTCCGTACAGAACATTTTTCCCTCCTTATCAGCCCGCGCACGGGCGGAAAATTAACATAAAATCCTTATTCATTTCACATTATATTATATAATAATATTTTATAATTTTCAATAGTATATTCGA
>JAIEAS010000261.1 GCA_029071285.1 Clostridia bacterium | reverse complement strand
GGCGTAGACGGTCAGTTTTTTGCAGCGGGATTTTATATCATTGATAATTTCTTCGCGCTCGCAAAGCTTGTTGTATACTTCCGTGCTTACGTCCATTCGCACCTCGGTTTTGCCCTCGGCGTAAAGCTTTAAAAGTTCGGCGCGGAGACGGAAGAGGATATATTCAACCGTCTTGCGCTGTCCCGAGCCCGCGCATTTATTGCAGGGGCGCACGAGCATTGCGAGCGGATTTCCGCCCGAGCGTTTCCTCGTGAACTCAACGAGTCCGAGCCTTGACATAGGCGAAACCTGACACTTCACCTTGTCGCCCGCAAGCGCCTGTTCCAGCTCCTGCACGATTGCCTTCGAATGCGCCGTCTTTTGCATATCGATAAAGTCAACCACGACTATGCCGCCGATATTTCTGAGCCGAACCTGCCGCGCGATTTCACGCGCCGCCAGAACGTTGGTGTAATATACAGTTTGTTCGAGGCTGTCGTCGCCGGTGAAGCTGCCCGTGTTTACGTCGATTACGGTCAGCGCCTCGGTCTTTTCGATTACGAGATACCCGCCGTTATCGAGCGCGACCTTGGGCGAGGTCAGCTCTTCAATCTGCTGTGAAATTCCGAGCTCGTCCATCATATCGGTTTTTTCGTCGTGCAGAATAACAGGTCTCTGGCTTTCGGCGGGGAATAGCTCCATAATTGCCGTAACCGCCTGTTTTAATTTCCCGGTGCCGACGATTATTTTTTCAACGTCCACGGCAAGCACGTCGCGCATAACCCTTATCGGCAGGGCGGCGTCGGTGTACAGCAAATCGCCGACCTTTGCTTTTTTAAAGGTTTCCTCAACCTCGGCGTGAAGCTTTCTGAGATAGTTCAGTTCCTTTACTATCTGCTCGCGCTTCTGGTAGGGTGCGGCGGTGCGGATAATCGCGCCCTCGGTTTCGCCGATAAGCTTTTTAACCGAGTACACGAGGCTTCCGCGCAGCTCCTTGTCGTCTATTTTGCGCGACACGCCGACGAAGTGCACGTCGGGCAGATATATGAGGCTGTTGCCGACGTAAGAGGGGTGAGTGGTTACGCGCGCGCCCTTTTTTCCGACGGGCGGTTTTACCACCTGAACCATAATTTCGTCGCCCTCTTTAAGCTCGGGGAACGCCGCTTCCACGCCCTCGCCCAAATTTACTCCGTCGGGAATTACGTCCTCGGCGGAAACGTAGCAGTTGCGCGCAAGTCCGCAGTTTACGAACGCCGCCTGCATACCGGGCAGTACGGTTTCAACTCTGCCCTTGTAGACGTTTCCGACGACTGCGCCGCTGTTTTGCTTTTCGAAGTTGAACTCAACCAGCTTTCCGTCCTCGGTCACCGCCGCCTGATCGCAGCCGCAATAGTTGTTGAAGTATATCGTCCTCTTAGACATAAATCACCTTTTAAAAAGTGTAATCGCCGTTGGCTGTAAGTTTGATAAGTCCGCGAGCTTTTCCGCCGAACCCGGTTTCGAGAAACTCGCAGAAGAGGTCGGGGCGCAGATTGTTTTCGCCGCAGCCGAGGGTGAACAGCGTTTTGTTTCCGTCCGCTTCCAGCGAGTAAACTCGCTTGCGGATATCCACCTCTCTGCCGCGCTTGTCGGTTATTATCACGCTTTCGCGGTTTAAAAATTTTTGCGGGTCAACTGTTAATCCCTCGACCGTGTAGCCGCAGCTTTTTATCGTATTCGCGTAGTTGGGGTTGAAATCCAGAACTTTATACGCGGTGCATTTCACGCCCTTTGGCGAGTTAGCGTTGAACGCCGATAAAAAATCGCCCCCGAAATCGCAGTCCGCCGCGCAGTATTCCGCAACCGATTTAACGCCCAGTCCGAGCGGATTGTTCATATAAATTTTAGGGTGGGGGTTGAAGCCCTCGCTGTGTTTCAGCTCTATCCCCGCGCGCTTGAAGGTGCGGCAGATATGGCGCAGCAAATCGAGGTGGGAGAGGTACTCCGCGCCGTCCGTCTTGGTGTATCTGAAAGCTATCATTTTTTCACCTTTGCAGCGGGGCAGGTTTTCTGCATTCCGCAACCCTTGCAGCCCGACTTGCAGCTGCCCGTAACTTCTTCCGCGTAAGCCCGCTTTCTTTCGTCAAGCAGAAATTTTTTGGTAACGCCGATATCGATAAAATCCCACGGCAGAACTTCGTCCCCGCCGCGTTCGCGCGTATACTCTTCGGGTGATATGCCCGTCTGCCCGAACGCTTTTTTCCAGCCCTCTTTATCGAGCTGCTTGTCCCATCCGTCGAACTTGCAGCCGTTTTTATACGCCTGTAAAATAACTGACGAAAGTTTTCTGTCGCCGCGCGCAAGCACCGCTTCGAGTTCTGCGGTGAAGTCGTCGCTCCAGCTGAGTATCACGCCCTTTGCGGTCATTCCGTCGAGTAACGCTTTTCGGCGCTGCTCCATTTCGGCTTTTGAAATCTGCCTTTCCCACTGGAAGGGGGTGAAGGGCTTGGGTATAAACGTCGAGCACGACACCGAAATTCTGAGCTGTTTTTGCCTCGGCTTTTTGCGGTAGATGCCCTTTATATAGGCGCAGATTTTTCCTATCTCTTTCAAATCGTCGTCCGTTTCGGTCGGCAAGCCGAGCATAAAGTAAAGCTTCACCGCCGAGTAGCCCTGATCGAACGCGCTCTCCGCCGCGCGCAGAATTTCGTCCCCGGTGATATCCTTGTTAATAACGTTGCGCAATCTCTGACTGCCCGCCTCGGGCGCAAAGGTCAGAGATATTTTTCTCGAATCCTGCGCGAAGTCGCCCTCGAAGCTGTCCACCCTCAGCGAGGGAAGAGCAAGGCGGGTGCCCGCGGGAAGGTTTGATTTAAGGCTTTTCAGAAGCTCTCTTAGTTCGGGATAATCGCCCGTCGAAAGGGAGTTGAGGCTTACCTCGTTGTAGCCCGTGGTTTTAATCAGCGAGCAAGCCTGCGCGGTCAAAGTTTCAACGCTGCGCGGACGGACGGGGCGGTAAATAAACCCCGCCTGGCAGAAACGGCAGCCGCGGTAGCAGCCGCGCATAACTTCGATAACCGCTCTGTCGTGCACGCTCTCGCAGTTGGGCACGGCAAAGCTTTCGGGAAAAACTTCTTTATCGAGGCTTTGAACCTGAGCTTTTTTCACCTTTGAAATTCCGTCAAAGCCGGTAAGCTTTCCGCCGTCGTAAACGGGCGTAGTCAAATGCGGTATATACACGCCGTCCAGCTTGGAAGCCTCGGCAAAAAATTTATCGGTCGCGCCGCCGTGCTTTACAAACAGGTCGCAAACGTCCGCGTCAACCCTTTCGCCGTCGCCGATGAAAACTATATCAACGAAGTCGGCGAGAGGCTCGGGGTTCACGGCGCACGGTCCGCCGATAGTAATCAAGGGAAATTTTCCGCCCTTGCGGTCCTTTCTTAAAAGGGGAATTCCCGCAAGGTCGAGCATATACAAAAGGTTGGTATACGACAGCTCGAACTGCATTGAAAAGCCGAGCATATCAAACCCGGACAGCGGTTTTTTCAGCCCGAGCGAGTAGAGGGGTACGCCAAGCTTTTTCAAGCCCTGACAGAAGTCCTCGGCGGGCGCGAAGCAGAAGTCCGCGCAAAAGCCGCGGCGGCGAAGGCTCTCGGCAACTATTTTAATGCCTAAGTTGCTCATTCCGACCTCGTATAAATCGGGGAAGCACAGGCAGAAATTAAGTTTACCCTCTTGCAAATCGGGCGCGCCGAACTCACCGCCCGTATACCGCGACGGCTTTTCAACCGAAAGCAGAAGTTCGCGCAAATCGTCCAAGTTTATTTCCATAGCAATAATTATAGCTTACAACAAAAATATAATCAATAAATTTGCGGGTTTAATTGACAAGCAAACGGTTTATTAATATAATAGAAGTATATTTCCTTAAGGAGCCAAAAACAATGAAAATCGATTTTAAAGGTATTACGGCTGAAGAGCTGTCCTTCAAATTAAACCGCGTAAAACTCAACCCCGAGGACAAACTGGACATCAAACCCCAGTTTTCAAGACAGGTAAGAAAGGTTAACGGCAACGACAAGCTTAACTTTATTGCCCTCTCGGTAAAGATAGAGTCGACCGAAGCAGAACCCAAGCCTTTCGATATTAACGCAACCCTCGTGGGCGTGTTCGAAGTAACCGACCTCAGAAACGACAAGGAAGAAAGAAACTTCGTTATCGAGGGAACCAAGATTATCTATCCCTATCTGCGTTCGGCGGTTACCAACCTTACGGCAAACGCGTTTATCGCGCCTTTGAATCTGCCCGTGATTTCCGGTCCTATCTTCCCCGAGGACAGAGACCAGTTTGCGTTCACGACCGGCGGCAACCTCAACTAAAACAAACGTCTTATTTATCTCTTATATTA
>JAIEAS010000260.1:4095-5087 GCA_029071285.1 Clostridia bacterium | reverse complement strand
CGTCACCGTCGTCATTATCGCGTCGGGAGGAACCTGCGCCGCAACGGGAACGACCTCCTCCTTTTTGGCTTGCTCGGCTTTGGGAGCCTCCAACGCCTGACCGCCCAGCACGTTTTTAAGAGCAACGGTCAACGCCTCGGTAAGCACGTCGACGGGCATACCCGAAATCTGGTCGGTGCGCTTAGCAAAGGTCATCTCGTTGCGCATCGCGCTCACTTCGCTGCGCAGCTGGGCAATTTCGTTAGCCGCAATGTCCTTGGAGTTCTGGTCAACCTTAATCGCCAGGAATTCGGCTTTAAGCTCGGCTTTGAGTTCGGCTATCTCGCTGGACGAAGCACCGCCGCCCGCCGCCATAGGCTGAGCCGCCTGAGGCATAGATTGTTGCACAGGCATCTGCCCGCCCATCATCTGGGGCATCATCTGCGGCATCATCATCTGAGGCATAGCCGCCTGCTGCTGCGAAAGGCGCGCCATTCTCTCCTCGCGTTCGAGCTTGCGCTCCTCCTGCTCGCGCTTTTTCTCTTCCTTCTCTTCCAGTCTGCGCTGTTCCTCGCGCTCGCGCTTTTTCTTCGCCGCGCGTGCAATCAGCGCGATAATCGTTATGAACAGTATCAGCGCCACAACTGCAATTACAAGCCATAACCAGTTGGTCACAACGAATTTAACGATTTTATCCCAAAGGGTAAGTTCCTTCGCGGGCGTCGTGTAAGGCGCGCTTACGACTTCGGAAACGGTTTTATCAAGCTTGAAGTTAGTGCTGTCCAAAAGCTCGGCTTGCATATAGTAAGTCGTTTCGTAATCAAGCGCGTCTGCCGCTACTTCCTGCGTGCAAGCTTCGTCCGTGAAATACTTCAAGCCGACTGCCTGTGCAAGCGCCGCCGCAGATATGCCGTCACTCTTGAATACGGGCTTGCCGTCCGCGCCCGTCGTTGCGGTTATTACAGCCTTTTCCAAAGTCCACTCGACTTCCGCTTCACCCGCCTCCAAATCGT
>JAIEAS010000260.1:0-4085 GCA_029071285.1 Clostridia bacterium | reverse complement strand
AAACACCGCCTTGTAAGTACCTGCGTTCAAGCCCGCAACCGTCTTGCTTTCGACGAACGACATAAGCGCGGAATCAAAGCCTTCAAAGTCAGCCGCAGTCGGCTTAATTTCGTCACCGCTATAACTTAAAGTTCCTTTATAAACGGGCAACGCAACCTTCGCCTTGGAAATGACGATTTGCGCCGTCATGTCCTCAATCGCCGAATAGTTGCCGTTCTCGTGCGTAAACTTTGCAACAACCGTGTGCGTGCCGATTTCGGAAACCTCGTTGCCCGTATATGAAACGGTTATCCACTCGGGCAATTCAGCACCGCCAATGTAAATGCTGTGCGCCTCGCCGTCATATACGAACGAACCGTTTTCAAAGGTAACGCCGATAAGCGCGTACGCCGCAGCCTCTATCGTCAGCGTTGCCGTCATTTCCTCGGGCTGTTCGTACGTGGTCGTATCAACGGTGAACCGCGCAACTACGTCGTAAGTACCCGCATTAACCGCGCCGGTAAACTCCTCTTCGCCCACATAGTAGGTAACAGTTACCCACGAGGGCAAAGTTCCTTCCAACGCAATCATATGGATTCCGCCGTCATACGTTACGGTGTCGCCGTCAAACGTTACGTCCAAAGCAACGCCCGCCGTGTTAATTTTAAGCATTGCGTACAGGGGCTGCACTTCATTATAATTTCCGTTTTCGTGTGCAAACTTGGCAACGAAATTATAAGTACCAACTGCGCTGAAGCTCGTGCCGTCCTGCCCTTCCACTTCGTATGTAACGGTTATCCAAGATGGCAAGTCTCCACTTATTACAAGCGTGTATTCGTTGCCGTCGTATGCAACAGTCTTGCCGCTGAAAGTAACGTATTTTTCTATATCGAAATCGGCGGGCGAAATGGTCACAACACAGGTCTTATCCGCAATGGGCGCCTTGTCGGGTGCCGTTTCAAACTTGACCGTAACCGTATACTCGCCTACTTCGATAATTTCCGTGCCGTCAAATGGTTTACCGTCCTTTAAAATTTCGTAGGAAACGCCAACGCCGCCCGGTATGTTCTTTGCCGAATAGTCCACGGGCAAACCGGTGTAACTTGCGGATATGGTAGGTTGAACGACTATATCGTCCGCGCCTTCTACCTTCGGTTTGTCGCTTATGCTAAGCGTTTTGGTCATATCGCCGATAGGCAAGTAATTGTCTTTATGGTCGTCGTCAATCGTGAACTTGGCGGTAATTACGTAATTGCCAGCCGCGCTTGCACCCGTGAACAACGTGCCGTTGCAATAGTATTGAACGGTCACCCACGAAGGCACGCCCGTAGCTTCAAGCGTATAAGTCATACCCGTAATTTCGGGCTTGCTGTCGCCTGCAAAAACAATACCCGTCACCGTCGCCTTGTCAATCTGCAAGGTTGCGGTCAAAGTCGTGGTAATCGCATTATAGTTGGCATTACTGTGCGTAAACGACAAAGTTATATTATATGTACCCGCGTTTGCAAACTCCCAAGGCGCAGTTTGCTTGGTGCCGTTATATTCGTACTCCACGCTCACGCCGTCGGGCAAAGTTCCGCTATATTCAATGCTATGGTTATCGCCGTCATACGTAACAGTGTCGCCCGTAAACGTAATGCCCGAAACTTCAAAGTCGCCGTTATCAATCTTTATAGTTATATCCTTGGTCGCGGTCGTTCCGTTTACGCCTATAGTGACCATAACCGCATTGCCCGCGTTTAGAGTACCGCTAACCGTCAACACGCTTAAATCGGATAAATCGAGGTTGCCAGAGGCACCCGTATTCCATTGAACGCTCACGCTTGAAATTGCCGCCTTTATATCGTCCGTAGTCACGGGGTATTTAAAGGTGCTGCCCGTCTTTAACCTTACTAACGTTATAGCGCTAACAGAAACGTCCATAACTCCTGTTATTTCGTATGTAATTGTCTGCGAATCGTCGTTAGTAGATATTACAAGCGTATTATTGCCCGCAACGAGTTTGCCGTCGGTTGAGTCAACTTCCAGCTTGAAAGTAGTCAAAGGCTCTGTTTTGCCGTCCGTATAACTTGCTTCAACAGTAAGATAACCTTTTATTGTGCCGAGCGGAGTATTTGTGTAAACCGTAGCCGTGGGGCTATAATCGGTTACGGATATACCGTTCAACTCGCGCGCCAAAAACTCCAACTCCATTTTACCCTTTTCAACAGTAAAATTGTTTCCGTCCGTGGGCGTGAAAGTCCAATTATATTCTTTTGTTCCCGCCGTGGCGACTTCGCCGTCGTCCCAAACAAAAGTGCCGGAGGTTCCTCCCGTGTCTGAAACAAGCGTTGGCAAGCCCGCGCTTTCGTATGGCGTCGTAGTTATGGGCGGGTCTACTTTTGGCTTTGGCGTTGACTTCTTTTGCTTTACCGTTATGCTGAAATATTTATCGTCGCTGTCGCCCGTGCTCCACGTCAGACCTGATGCAAGGTGCATTTTAAATTTGTAAGTACCTGCGTTTATTATATTCGCCGTGGAACCGGTAGTATCGGTAGTTACGTTTCCTAAGCTATCCGTATACACCACTTCCGTCACGGTCATATACGTGGGGTTAGCGTGTATGGAAGTATCTACCCACTCGGGCGTGTTTACGCCAAGACTGTCTATCCACTTGGAATTTCCGTCGTAAGCTATGCTATCACCGCTTATATCCAAAGGCACGTCTATACCGCTGCTCGTCGGATAGGTACAGTAAATTTCTTCGGCGGCGTTGCCCGAGCCTGCCGAAGTGTACATCATTGTTACGCTGTGCGTAGAAAGCGAAACGCCCGAGGGCAAAGATATTGAAGTAACTGCGTTCCTGCTTGCCGAAGCGTTTCCGCTCATAGGAATAACCGCCTGATAATCAACCGCGCCGTCAGTAGCGGTTTGCTTGGTTAAAAGCAAAAGAATATTTCCGCCGCTTATGCCCGTGGGGTTATTGTAGGTTATATGCAGAGTGCCGCCGTCTTCCTTGATATTGCCCTTGGCATCCTTGGAATAGTCGTCAAACCTTGTGTTCTTTAAATACAGCTTATATTCGGGTGTTGCGGGCGAAGTTGTAAGACTTTGGAAGCCACCAGAGGTAGGCACCGTTGCAGTTGCATATGCAATTTTGTTTGCGTCCAGTACCATTGCAGGACGAATATTATTAACTGTATCTACACTGATTTGATAAATAGTTCCGTTATTAACGTACATACAAACGGAGTTAGTGTTAGTTGTATTACGAACAGAATTGCGTAACCAATAAACCTTGCCGTCCGAACTGTTGAATCCGGTTCCGTTATTAAACACAGATGTAGCCGTATCGATTCGCGCGGGATAGCCGTATGTATATCCCTGAGCTGCGTAATTTGTGGCGTAGCTTCCTCCAAGCGCTTCAATATATGTCTGATTTGAAGGATTCACAAACCCGTAATTACGGTTATTCATATCCTCGTAATCGAGAGGGAAAAGTTTATCTCCCTTTATAGTTTCGGTTACGCCCGTAGTGGTGCTGAAAGTTATATCGAAATTGTTATTTGCTCCGTCGTTTTGACCCGTCTTGGTATTTACAGGTTGAGATGCGACTGTACCGGTTAGAAACTTACCTTTGACATCAGTGCCACCAAATATGTCCCCGACAGTTTTGTAAACAAATGTGTCTGTTGTGTTCGGGTTCACACAATCGTGAGTTACTATATCATTAGCAGTCATTATTAAATTTGAATTTATACCCTCAAACAGCTTGTTGATATAGGCATCACCATCGTTCACCTTTGAAGCCGTCATAGAATCGCCTGCGGTATTTAAGTGATATCCGCCGTTCAAGACCGCGCGCAGTTTGCTCGTTCCATAATATGAATATTTTCCGCCAGTACCACTAGATGACGCGCCAGCTTTTGCCGTAGTATTTACTGCCGTTGTGCCAAGCGTGCTATCAGAAAAAACCAACAAGTTGTTGCCCGTGCCGTATTTTTTGTCTTTAACCGCCAACACGCGCCACTTGATAAGATTATTGTTGTACTTACCCAGATAGAGGTATTCTTTTTGTCCGCCTTCAAAGCCGTTGAGAACTTTTCCCGTACCGCTTAAATCAAGAT
>JAIEAS010000026.1 GCA_029071285.1 Clostridia bacterium | reverse complement strand
ACCGAGGCGTTTAAAATCTGGAGAAGCTCGGTCGAGAGAGGGTTTTCATCCGGCTCTTCGGCTTCTTCTTCATCCGCGTCCCGCCTTCTCGCAGCAAGAATAAATACGCCGATACCGTTGTTCAGACCGCTGTCGGTTACCACCGAAAAAATTATTTTCGCCGAATAATCCGCCGCGTCCCTGACGAAGTTTATAACCTTTTCAACCTCGTCGTACTGCAAATCGCCGCCCTCGACCATTAAAATCATCCGATCGGTCTGTGCGAGGCTCACATCCGAAGTCGGGTCGTAAACCGCCGCTTCCGCCGCTGCGCGCGCCCTGTTTTCACCGCTTGCATAGCCGTAGCCGAAATGCACCCTGCCCGCGTTTTCCACCACCGTTTTAAGGTCTGAAAAATCGAGATTGATTATCGACGGCACGGCTGCGGGAATTACTACCGTTCTGATTGCGTTTATAACCGCCTCGTCAGCAATTTCCAGCCCTGCCGAAGGCGGCGCACCGTTCGGTATAATATCCGCTATTTTATCGCCGCTAATAACTATCACGGTATCGGCTGCGTTTCTGAGCGAGGCAAGCCCCTTAGCGGAGTTTACTAACCGCTTCGCGCCCTCGAACCGCAGGGGCGTGCATACCACCGCAACGGTGAGAATTCCTTCATCTTTTGCGATATTTGCAATAACCGGAGCCGCCGCGGAACCCATTCCGCCGCCCAGTCCCGCGGTTATTACAACCAGATCCGCTCCCTTTACCGCGTCTTTGAATAAGCCGCTGTTTTCAAGCGCGGTTTCTCTGCAACAGCCGAAGTCCGCACCAGCGCGGCTGCCGCCTTTAATCTGAATTTTATTTTCGCATTTGCTGATTTTGAGCGCAGAGTAATCGTCGTCCACGGCATAGCAACCTACGCCGCCGAAATCCGTTTCTGCGATTTTTCCTGCTAAACGGCAACCCGCGCCGCCCACGCCGAAGACCTTTACCTTAGACACACTTTCCATAATTATCTTCCTTGTCCGCTTTGATTATATCACTTAATTTTCTTTCTGTCATTAACAGTGCGTGTTAAATCAACCCTCGAAAATCTGTTTTTTAAGCTGGGCGTACAGATAATTGCTGGTGTTCTTTATTACTTCGACGAGCTCCTCGTAGACCTTAATCATCTTTTTGTCGCTCGTGTCCTTTACCGCCTCTAACCACTGCTCGGCTTTTTTGACCGCGCCGCTCTTGCCCATTTTTATATCGGACTTCACGAGCTTTATGATTCTTTCCTTCACAGCCGCGTCGAACGCCTCTTCGCTCTCCCACAAACCGTCCGAGCCGTCCTCATCGTCATCGTCGTCGGAAAAGTTATCGTTGAAATATTTTTCAAAATCGGATATGGACGCGTCGTCGTCTTCCTCGTACTCGGAAAGGTCGAAATCCTCGTCGTCGTCATCGTCCGCGGCGGGTTCGTTATTCATTATGCCGATAAGCTCCGCCCTGCGGCGTTCGAGCTCGCGTCTGCGCTCTTCGAATCCGTCTAAGGGCGAGGGCAGCTTTTTGTCGCAGACGTACTTTACACCCGACTCGTACACCAGAGTGCCGTCGCCTGCGAGCTGGTCGATAATTTCCCTCGCCTCTTTGTAGGAAATGCCGAACCGCTGTTGAAGTTCCGCCGCTTCCGCGTAGCCGCTGCGCTTTATGAAGTTTATAATTTCTGTCTTATTCATAGCTGTTAAAAATCAAACGGGTTGCGTTTTTTCCTTTTCGTTATTTTGTAGGTGTAGCGTTTTTCAAAGGGGTTTACGCCGCACTTATAGTCCTTTTCGGAGGCGAGCTTCAGGTTTTTGAATTCGTCGCAGAGATAGTATCTTTCAAGCTTTGAGAACATAACGTATCCGCTGTTCGCCTCGGTTATTATACACTCTCCGTGCTGAAAATGCGACAGCATACTCTTGGGTACGAGCGGAATTGTTTCGATATGATAGGTTTCGATATCCGCCCCTTTTCCGTTCAGCGCGCTGACGGGCGATATGCGCGTGCGCTGTCCGCACTCGTCCGAAAAAGCGGACAGAGTACTCGGGTTGTTGCTGCCGAAAAATATGTGAACGTTGAGGTTGTCGCGGATAATTTCCGCAACCGAATTGCCGTAAACGTTGTCAAGCTGCGCGTAAGACTGGATTATCAGGATAAACCAGATATTTCTGCCGGCGCACGCCGATATGGTCGTTTCGAAGTCTTTAATCGCGGGGAAGTTGCCGAACTCGTCCAAAATGAAGTAGAACGGAACTTCGAGCTTGCCGTCGGGCTTCACCGTCGCCTGTTCGATAAGGTAACGGTATGCGTCCTGAATGAACAGCGAAATTATCTGATAGTGCACCTTAACTTCGTCGCGGTAGTCGATATATATCGCAACCGGTCCGTCGTTGAACTCGGACATATCGAAGGAATTACAGCTTGTAACTAAGCGCATTGCGCAGTCGCGGAAAACCGAAATCCCCGTGTCGAACACCGAAAGTATGCACGAAGTGGTCGTGTCGCCGTTTTCGATAACGGTGTTTTTGGCGAGCTGGTAAGCGCGTGATTCCTTGTCCCTTTCGGTGAAGTAGCCGTCGTCGTCAAGGGTCATGTTTTTGCCCGAGTGTATCGTGCTGAGAAGCCTGAGTATTGTACTGAACGAAAAGGTGTCCTCGGTAATGGGGTTTTCGCGCTTATCCGAGTCCTCGAGCATCGCCCACAAAAACGCCTTTAAAAGTTCGCGCGCGCTGTTCTCCCAATAGGGGTCCTTATCGTTGAGCGTAGGTATCAGCATAGTCGCTAAGGTGTCGATATCGTTGCCCACCTCGTCCATCATCATTGACGAGGCAAGCTCGATAGCCTCATCCAGCTCCTGCTGGTTTTCGTACACCGTGCCGCGGAAAACGTTGCGCGGACCGTTTTTCGTTTCCTGCACTCCCACCTCGCCGTATACAGACACAGCCCTGCGGTATTTGCGGAAAATGGGCGTGAGCGGGTTCCAGCATTCCGAGTGAACGTAATCGCGGAAATTGAGAAGAACTATTCTGTACCCTTCCGAGCGCAGAGTTTCAGAAGTTAAGCGGTAAATTTCGCCCTTGGGGTCGGAAATTATCATACTTCTCTTCACAGGCTGTTTTGCGAACGAAAGAATCGTAGGGATTACGTACGACGTGGTTTTGCCAAGTCTTGTCGCCGCAATTACGCCGACGTGGTTTTCCTGTCCGGTGTAGGTCTGCATAAGCCTGCCGTCTACGTGAAGGCTCGCTTTAAGCACGCCGGACATAGCCCTTTTGCCGATTTCGTCGTAAGGCACGGTGTTGGGCAGATTTACCGTGTCGGCGTAGTGCACGTATTTAGTGTTGTCGTAGCCGCTTAAAATGTTATTTGCGTCTTGCATCTGTATCACCTCCGAATCCTATCACAGTCTTGTCGCTGTCCTGCGCGTACTCCTCTAAAATTTCACGCGTCAGAACTATATCCGCACCCGCTTCGCGGCGGGCGCGCACCGCCGTATCTATCAGCTTTTCAGCCGAGTCAACGTCCGTACCCTTGAAAAGAGTTTCTGCTCCGCCGCCGAGGGTTATTTTACCCGTGCCGTAAACCATCTGCTTGCCTGCGAGAATGTCGGCTATCACTGCGGACAGCTCCTCCGTCTTAACTTCCGAAAGGTTCACTATATCGCAGCACGATTTCAGAAGCGGCGCGTTTTGCGTATCGCAGAAGCACACGGGCAGAACCGAGCTGAGATTTAAAGTAACGTTGGGGCTGTTAAGGTGGAACTTCGCCCGCCGACCGCTTTGCAAAAAGCTCTTCACCGCGTCCGTTTTTCTCTCGGGAATTTCGCCGCAGAAGAACAGCAGAAAACGGTTGTCCTTGTCCTCGTCGATACTGCGCACGAAAATGTTGTTCGGCGAGGGCTCGAAGTCGTATTCGATAAGCTCCGCCACGTCAATCCGCTCGGTATGTAAATTTTCGTTCCGCGCGGTTATCGCCTTCGCGTAGGTGTTAAGAACGTATTTCGAGTCGCAGCAAAGGCATATCGGACGGTACGAGGGCAATTCGCGCAGGTCGCTGTTTTTAAGCGCGCGGGATATCGCCAGATCCTCCGCCTCCCTGTTCAGCACCGTTCTGATTGAAACGCCCGCGTCGCTGTAGCCTGATATTGCCCGCGTAAGCTTTAAGGGCAAATCGCTGATTACGCTCAGTTGCTCCTTGTTGAGAGTGAACACGGCTTTTTCCTTGTCCTTAATGTCCAGAGCCTTGCTGTTTAAAATCCTCGCGTACTTGGGGTCGTAGGTTTCCCTCTTTAACACGCCCGAGCTAAACGCCTTGTTTAAAAGCCTTATCTCCTCCGTATCGTACGCGCAGCCCTCGCCGTATTTTTCGGCAGCCAAAGGATAAAGCTCATCGAACGGGGTATCCTTGACTTCCTGACGGAGCCGCGCCATATTGAACGCGCGCGACTGTTTGCCGTAGTAAAGGAGCGCGAGAGTTCCTGCGCTGTCGTTCCAGTCCGCCGCCTTTACAAGGTTTTTGATACCCGCCGCCTCGTTTTTGCCGAGGAAAATTCCCTCACACTGCAATACGCCCAAAATTCTGAGCGCGCTCACCGTTCCGCCGGTCGCCGCAGCCGTGAGACAGTTGTAAACGGCGTTCCTCGAAGCGTCTGCGCCGAGCAAAAGATTGTGGCTTTGCGCGGTTAAAATTGCGTTGCCTTTGATTACGGCAGCTTCCTCCCACTGCGCGTTTTGCTCGCTTGCCAAGCCGACAAGCTCGGTGTATTTGCGCATACGCTGGTACTGCATAAAATCGCTTTCGGTGCAAATCGCCTTTGCGGTTTCGTTTTCGGACAGGCTATAAAGCGCGTCCGCCTCTTTTTCCGAAATTAAGAATATTTTACCCAGACGGCGGAAAAGGTCTTCGCCGCAATCGAGATACTTGCCGAGAACCGCCCTGAACAGGAAGTATTCCGACATAAATAGTTCAACAGTAGCTTTTAACATAAACTTCCTCCTTAGAATAATTTTTTAGTGGTTCTTTGAATTTTCGGGGTTTTTTTCTTACATTTCGTCACCTTCATCTTTCAAAATAATTATACCGTCCGCTCCCAGATTTTGGCAAAAGCTATTTACTTACGCTGATACCACATCTTTTTAAAAAAAATAAGGAACTTGCAAAAAATACAAGTTCCTTTTTAAAAATATTAAATTTCGGGGGTATTAATCCATAAACACCACGATTTCGCTCAATTCTTTTTTAGAAATCTGTGCGTAAAACAGCAGGTTTTCGTAGTCCACTTCCGATCTGCCGTTCTCCCAGTTGAAGATAACGCTCTCCGACACGCCGAAAACTTCGGACAGCTCTTTGCGGCTGATATGGTTGTCCATTTCATACCTGCAATCGGCGCACACGCCGCCGCAGTCGCCCTTATCGTGTTTGAGCGCGCCGCACACGCAGCGGCGGAGCTCGATATTGTCCTCGCGGAGAAGCTGCAGGCTTCTGCCCGTCTTTTTCCAGTCGATAAATTTTCTTTGTATGGTTTTCATATCATTCGTAATCCTTTTTTTAAAAATTCGGGGGCGCTGTCAAAAACGCGGTACTTTCCGCCGTACTCTTCCCCACAATCCGCGGAAACGCCGCTTACAAGCCATTTTCTTTTGATATCCGCCGGGGAGCCGTCGCCATACCTTCGCGATTTAATCCAAACCGCAGTTTTACCGCGCTCCAAAGCAAAATCGATAACCTCCACCGTGCCGCAGCCGTATTCAACTTTGGGCGGTTTGCCGTCCCACAGGGCAATGAGAATATGCGACTGCTCCGCCATATAAATGCCGAGCTGTCTGTACTCGTAGCTTTCGTCGTCCATATTCACGGCTTTTTTGTACCGCTCTTTGCACTTTTCAATATCGGGCGAAACGAACTGCTCCGAGGTTTTTTCAAGGTAAGCAAAAAGCTTGCTCTTGTCTTTTTGGTCGTCGAAGCTGTTTATATACCTTTCCTTTTCGCAAGGGAGAACGGCGCGGACCTCAATTCCGAGTTCAAAGGCGGCTTCCGCGCACAGCATATCCGCGCCCTGCGCAAACGCGTTGAGCATAACGACGGGGCGGTTTTCGCAAAGGGCGAGAATTTCTTTCAGAGCTTCAATAACCTGCGCTTTTATCGCGGGCTTATCCTCTTCAACGATATTTCTGTGCCCCGTAACGCCAACCACGACGGGAAATTTTCCGTTCAACTGCACTTTTAACTCCTTTTGCGGATTATATCACACTTTCGCGCAAAACACAATTATTTGAGCTTTATAAAGAAAAAAGGATTTGACCGAAGTCAAATCCTTTTTATGTTACGTCATTATTCGAGCGGGTCGTAGAAGCCGTCGCTATCGAAAATTCTGCCGTCGTCGCGCTCGCGCGTGATGGGCTTATTTTTTGTGGTGTCCACCGTCGTGGTGGTTGTAATCACCGCGTCGGAAGGGTACCTTACTTCGGACGGTGCGGAAGCTTCGGTCTGCTGGGGAAGCTCCGCTACGGGCTGCGCGGGTGCGGGCGTGCTGATATTCTTCAACGCCGCCGCTACGATTGCGCCCAACGCTTCTACCGAGTTAGGCTGCTGATTGTATGCCTGATTGCTGTAATCGGGAATACGGTTATAGTTATAACCGTTGATATGCTCGCGCATAGCCGCCAAATCTACGCTGTGGCGCGAGTCGCGGTCTACGTGCTGTTCGGCGCGCATTGCTGCAAGCTCTATACGCTGTTCAGCGTCGTAACGCGCACGCTGTTCAGCCTGCATAGCATTGAGCTGTGCTTCCATTCTCGCCAAAGCCATATCGTTGCCGCCGCCGTAATTAGGCATACCCATAGGCATCTGCTGATACATAGGATACTGCGGGTATTGCTGATACATAGGTTGAGGCATAGGCATCTGCATAGGCTGCTGTTGCTGCTGATTATTCTGCATTGCCTGCAGCTGTGCCTGAGTAGCTTTATTATCGGCACGAAGTTCAGCCATCTGTTGGCGCATTTCCTTTAACAGCTCGTTATCAACCGACTGCACTTGCTGCACGGGTTGAGGCGGTATCTGCTGTTGAGGTTGCTGTTGTACAGCCATAGTTGCCATACCTGCGCCTGCCTGCGCTTGCACTTGGGCGCGTATCTTTTCAAGCTCTGCTTCCTGCTTTGCTTTTGCAAGCTCGCGCTCTGCTTCGAGTTTCTCCTGCTGAAGTCTGCGCTCTTCCTCGCGGCGCTGACGTTCAGCTTCGCGCTCTTCTTCTCTGCGCTGCTTTTCTTCCTCTTTGCGTAAACGCTCTTCTTCTTTACGAGCCTTTATTTCTTCCTTTTCTTCCTTAGTCTTGCGGCGTTTGCATGCTACTACTATTATGATTATTAAAAGTATCAACAGTGCCAACGCAATCAACAGCCAAGCCCAGAGAGGCAAGCCTGCGTAGACCTTAGTCATTGCATCCTTAAGATTGCCTAAGAATGCCGCCGAAGCGCTCTTGGGAACGGTGTACGCCGCCTGCGGGGAAGTTGTCATCTGAAGCATCGGGTCGTAAGCCTGACCCTTGAACTCGATGTCGTTAGCATCCGCGCAGTTCGGGTCGAGGTAAGCCGCAACCTTGTACTTGTCGCCGCCCTTGATAGTGATTTCGCCCGTAAGGGGATTGCCGTCCAAATCGAAGTAAGCGGTTTCGAATACAAGACGAGGGTTGTCGCCAAGAGTCAACGCCTTTATGGTTGCGGGCACGCCGTTGAAGCTGAGGCTTGCGCCGTCCTTTGTAAAGTTCCACGCGTTTTTAGTGGTCGTATCGTAAACGTATTTTTCAATCTTCCAGGGGATTGTTGCCGTGGTCTTGTCGCCAGAAAGAACGGGTAAGTTTTCTTCGCCGTCAACGAGTGC
The DNA here is from genome assembly GCA_029071285.1 of Clostridia bacterium. GTDB lineage: Bacteria > Bacillota > Clostridia > Christensenellales > Borkfalkiaceae > Coproplasma. The sequence continues at coordinate 1,536 of JAIEAS010000026.1, read as the reverse complement.
CTTAACAGCTTTTTTGCCGAGCGCCTTGCCGTTATCATTTGGCAGCACGAATATATAATTGCCGACGAACTCATCTTTGAGCTTTATAATAGCCGTGTATTTGTTTGCGTGGTAAGCCTCGTGAACGGAAGCCAGATCCCATTCCATATAAGTATCGTCCCAGCCGTCCAGCTGAGCTTCGAGCTGTTGGTCCAGACCGTTGAAGGTGAACGTAACTCCCGCCTTAACCGTGGGCACTGTGATTTCCTTAGGTTTGATTTCAAAACTAAGGCTGTCGCTCGTGAGTGCGTACTGCGCGTCCATACTGCTTGCAAGAGTAAATTTCAGCGTATACTTACCCGCGTCGAGCTGTGAGTAATCCTGCGCCGTTGCGTCCGCATTTATCAAGTCCGCACCGAGATAAAGCGCAACAGTATACTGGTTGGGCTGTAAAACCACGTGAGGGGTATTGATTGCAACCTCGTAAGCGTCCGCGATATTTACGCTTCCCTTGTAGGTCATCGAAGTAACCGTCGTAGCAGTTACGTCTACCGCCTTTCTGTTGTCGCCAACGGTTATTCTTTTATCCGAGGGGTCGCCCGTAGTATCGAAAACGTACTGGGGAACGTCGTTCGCGGGTCCCATCATAGGAACGTTATCAAGCACCACTTTCACGAAAACCTGCTTGGGATTCTGCGAGTTCGCATTCATTCCCGTGGGATTGATAATATAGTCAAAACTCTTGTGATTTACAACGTCGCTGCCGCCCGAAATCAGGCTGCCGATTGTGCCGCCGTTATCGGTGTAGTATTCGTATTTAATATATTGCAAAGCGTCTGCGGGAAGGTCGGTTGTGTCTAACTCGTAAACGTAGTAAGGCATACCGAGGCTATCCTTTACAGGGTCGCCGTTGCTGTCGGTGAGCTGAACCCTCTTCCACTTGACCGCAAGCTTCTTGCCCGTGGTCTTCATAGTGTAAGTCATCTGGTGCTCGTTCTGTCCCGACTTTGCCTTGTGGTTGCCGTCGAGAGTGAAGTCTACGTCAAAGGTAACGTCGCCGGGTCCGAACTGGTTGCCGTAGTTGGAAACCGTGGGCGTACCCGTAACGCCTATATTTGTCAGCGAAGTCAGAGGGAAACGCACTTCAAAGTAAGTGGTCGCGCCGTCGCCCTCGGGCGGGTTAGTGCTGCTGTAAGTTGCGTAAGATTGCCAGCCGTCGGTCGTGTATTCAAACGCAACCGCAGACAGGTCCACCTCTTTCTTTTCAATAGTCCAGTCAAAAGTAATTTCACATTTGCTGTCGCTGATATATTTGTAATTTCCCTCGCCGCCGTAGGTGTAACTCATTGCGCTGGGGTCGGGGAATTTGCTGTTTGCCTGCTCCGCTGCGGGGATTTCTATAGTTACCTTTGCGGTGTAAGTATCTGCGTCCGACTTCGAATAATTCTGTCCGTAGGTCGCAGTCCACGTATTGGGAATGCCCGTGATTGACATAGTGTAAACAACGGGATTACCCGAAACCTTATCGTAAGTCAACGTTGCGCCCGTGTAGTCCGC
>JAIEAS010000259.1 GCA_029071285.1 Clostridia bacterium | reverse complement strand
ATTTTATACTATGTATTTATCGTCAAGAGGGGGCGCGGAGTCCATTTCGTTCTTCTGTCCCTCGTATCCCTTCTTACCCAAAAGCGCGAAGGTTGCCTTTTTGCCGTTTTCAACGCCGGGCTGGTTGAAGGTGTTTATATTCAGAAGCGCGCCGGTGTAAGCGGTCTGAAGTTCAAGAAGATACATAAGCTGTCCAAGCGTAAACTCGTTGACTTCGGGCAGATTTATGGTGTAGTTCATTCTGCCCGCACGCATAAGCGCGTAAGCCGTGGCCTTGTTTTCCGCCTGAATAAGCTCCTGCATAGTGTGTCCGCCGAGGAAACCTACGTCGGGGATATCTTCGCAGCCGTGAGGTATGGGCATCTCGCAGCCGTATTGTCCGACCGAAATAAAGGTTATAACCTTGTCGAAGGGACCTTCGATATACAGCTGAACCTGCGAGTGCTGGTCGGTAACGCCCAATGATTTAACGGGCGTCGTTCCCGCGTTCACGGTATTGCCTGCGTAGTCCACAGCTTTACCAAGGCTCTCCGCCCAAAGCTGGCAGTACCAGTCCGCCATAAGCTTGAGGTTGTCCGAGTAAGGCATAAGCACGTTGATATTTTTGCCCTGAAGCATCGTTATGTACTGCAAAGCCGCGCACGCAAGCGCAGGGTTCTTTGAAATACTGGGTTTTGAGCAAAGGCTGTCCATATACGCCGCACCTGCGAGCATTGCCTTGATATCTATGCCGAGCACAGCCGCAGGCAGAAGTCCTACGGGGCACAGCTCGGAGAATCTTCCGCCGACGCCGTCGGGCAGAACGTACTTTTTAAACTTTCCGCCGAAGCTCTGGTCTATTTTGATAAGATTGCCGCGGCTTTCGTCGGTGGTGAAAATCATATTGTCGGGAAGGCTTACGCCAGCCTTTTTGAGTATGTCCGCAATAATCAGATACTGCGTCATAGTTTCGCTCGTGGCGCCCGATTTGGATATTACGTTGAAGCAGGTTTTTTCGGGCTCGATAACGTCTAAAAGCGCCTGCATTCTTACGGGGTCTACGTTGTCCTCTACGTAAAACTTGGGACCGCCGCGCTCCTTGGGTCCAAGCTCGTTATAGTGTAAATGTTTAAGCGCGTTGAAAGCCATTATGGGACCGAGCGCGCTACCGCCGATACCTAAAACTACGAAGTACTTAAACTTTTTTCTTACTTCCTTTGCGGTAGCGAGAATGTCTGCAACGATTGCGTCCTGATTGTACGGAAGTTCGGTCCAGCCCATAAAAAGGTCGTCCCTGCCGCGGTTTTTAGCGACGTAATCGAACGCCTGCTCCGCCTTATCTTTAAGTGCGCGAAGTTCGGAATCCTTTATTCCGTTATCGCCCAGCGATTTGGACATCATATAGTTGAAGTCCACGGTAACGCGCATTTCGTTGCGCCACTCTTTGGTCTTATAGCCCATTGGTTTCCCTCCATTGCTAACAAATTTTACCAACTACCATTATATACCCAACC
>JAIEAS010000258.1 GCA_029071285.1 Clostridia bacterium | reverse complement strand
TCAACTAAAATAATGAGTAAATGAAATTAATAAAAAATTATTTTCGGTAATAATGGCAACTGCATTGTGCGCGGTTACGGCAATGACTGCGGCGGGCTGCGGCGGCAAAAACAACGGCGGCTCGGGACACCAGTTCACCGTGCTTGCGGTCAAGGAAGAAGCGGTAAACAGCTACAACGATATGCAGGTATTCAAGGACATTGCGGAGGAAACGGGCAAGGACGTTTACTGGACCTTCAACACCAGCGCACAGTACAACCGCAATACAAATAAAGCAGGCATCAAGGGAATCGACGCGATTTATCACAGCGGATTCTCCAACTTACAGCTCAACGACTACGGCAAGAGAGGAAGAATCGTCGCTATAGACGAATACCTCGACAGTATGCCCAACTTCAAGAAGATTCTTGACAGCCGTCCCGACATCAGAGAGGCGTTAAAATCCCCCGACGGACATATTTATTCACTTCCCCGCGTGGAGGAAATGGGACTTAAAACTTATCCCAACATTCTTTTCCTCAATAAGAAGTGGGTTGAAAAGCTGATTGACGGCGGCAATATGCCCGCAGGCGTAAGCCTTACGAAAGCCGACCTCGCTGACGGTCTGGATATTTCGAGAGACGACTTTAAGGCAATTTTGCAGAAATTCGCCGAGCTGGATATGGACGGCGACGGAAAGACCACGAACGAAGTTCCCCTTTCCTTCGTAAGCAACAACTGGCAGGGTAACGAATCCGACCTTATAGCGTCCTTCGGCATACCCGAAAACATTCAGCACAAGACGATTTTAAACGGCAAAATTACTTTCACCATTGAAGACGAAAAGTGGTTCAACGCCATAAAAGAACTCCACGACTGGTACGAGAAAGGTATAATCCGTACGGCTTCGTACGATAAGGGACAGGATGAGTTCCTTGCAAACGGACACACCGGAATCTACGGTTCGTTCTACTGGTGGGAGAAGGAAACGGTTGTCAATAACGCCGACGACTACATTATCGTTAAACCCCTCAAAGACGAAAACGGCAACAGATACGTAGGACCGAGCAACGAGCTCGAGGTTGAAAAAGCTGTTTGCGTTATTATGGGATCGTGTAAAGACAAGGCGGGACTTCTGTCCTACTTCGATAAATTCTACGAGCCCGAGTATTCCGCACAGCTGAACTACGGTTCGATTGCCGCAGGCGCTTACAAGTACACTGAGGACGCGGACGGCAAAATCATTCCCGAAAGGGACGAAAAGGGCAGGATTATCCCCAACACCGACCACGGCAACCAGAGTGCGGACGACTTCCGTATGAGAAACGCTCCCTACGGCCTAGTATATCTCACGGAAGACGTTTTCAAGAACAACGTCGTAATGGAACCCCGCGCACAGCTCCGTCAGGACAGACTTGCGGCTTACGTTACTCCCTATACCTATCCGGGCGCGAAACCCATTCCCAACCTCAACTACACGGAAGCGGAGCTTAACACCCTCAGCCAGTACGAGGCAACGCTCGCCAAAAATATCACGAGCTATATGACCAAGGCAATCACGGGCGACTCCGTTCCCACCAAGACGAAGTGGCAGCAGGATCTGGTTAACAAAAACAAAACCTCTATTGAAAAGGTTAAAAAGACCAACCAGGACGCTTACGACCGCTATCTTGTGGAAATAAGCAAATAAAAATTAAGGAAACGAGGAGGGGGCTATGAAGGGATTGCACGTCTTCGGCGAATACGCTTTCGAGTTTATAGTAATTACTCTTTTGCTTGCCCTCTCCGCCGTTCTCGTAATACCGTTCGTACCTATGACGGTCGGGGTAGTCGGGTATTTCAGGCAGAATATCCACAGCAGACGGTTCAAGGATATTTTTACGACGATAGGGGCCAACTGGAAAATACTTATATTTTATACTATCTTCCAGCTTATACTTATCATCTTCCCCGTGCTGAATATTTACTTTTTCAGCACCCACCCCGAAAGTATGAACTTTTTAACCTACTTCGTGCTTGCGGTAAGCTGCGTTGCGCTGTTGGTCGGGGTAATCTACCTCATAACCGCGCCCGTGATTATCGTAAATATGAAGGTGAACGTCCGCCAGCTTATTTATAACGGAATAATGCTTCTTTTCGGCGGACTGTGGCGCAGCCTTTTATCACTGGCTTGCGTAGGCGGAATAATCGCGCTCGTGATGCTTTATCCGTATCCGGTGCCCTTGACCCTTTACGCCGCGCCCTACCTGATATCGGTTCTTATGACTGAAAATTTTTACCGTCTGAAAGCAAAGTCTTTGGGAGTAAGCGTTTACGAGTTGAAAAAGCAGCTTAAAGAAGACGACTATTTAGACGAAAACGGAAAAATAAACCGTTCCGAAAAGGAAAACCCGGAGGAGAACAATGAAGAAAATTAAATTTATTGCATTACCCATTGCGGCGGCTTTATGCCTCGGCGGAGCGGCTTGTACCAAATCCGCCCCCGACGAAGCTCCCGAAATTACGGGCGTCAGCGACAGAATATGCGCGGTCGGCGAGGAGTACGACTTAATCGGCGGCATTGCCGCGCTCGATAAAGAGGACGGCGATATAACTCCCTCGCTGAAAATAACGTTAGACGGCGAAGAAGTCGACGGCTTTTATACCTCGTTTGACGCTGAAGGCGACTACGAGCTCGTTTACAGCGTAACCGACAGCAAGGGACACGTTGCCGAAGAAACCGCAATAGTAAGCGCAGTCGGACGCGAGGTTTACAAATCGTTTGACCTTGTAAATCTCAACGGCTTCGAGGTAAAGACTTCGGGCGGGGCTAAGTGCAGCCAAAGCGTTATCGGCGACGGCGACAATCTCCCGCTCACCCTTAAAACCAGCGGCGCAAAAGCCGACGGGGACGTAATTCTCACCCGTGAGTACACCCTCAACAGCGGAGCGGAATACACCTTTAAATACTATCTCAAATCAAACGTTGCGGGCACCGCAAAGGCGAAAATCGGCAGCGGCGAGGCGGTTGACTTAACCGTAACCGAGGGCGACAACGTGCTTACCTTCACCTACAACGTACCCGCTGACGAACAGAATGCAAAAGTCAAAGCGGACGTTCAGCTCCTTCTGGGCGGTCTCGGCGACGCGCAGATAGACGTAAGCAAAGCCGAAGCTCAGCACGTAGGCTTGCTTGAAAAGGATATCGAGTTTAAAATCGGCGGCAATATCGTAGGCAGGTTCGACCAAACCGAGGGCGATATTTCGGCATCGGAAGACGGCACGTATGCTACGCTTAACGTTACGAAAGCTTCTGCCGATAAGTATAGAGGCGGAATGTTTATAAACACCGGCGTAAATCTTATCGGCGGCAGAACCTACAAGGTTTCATACGAGCTGGACGCAACCCAACCCGATTTCGGCGTAGTTTTGCAGAATAAGCAGTGGAATGAAACCCGTTACGGCTATGCAACCATTTCAAGCGAGGCCGATTATACTCAGGAAAACAGCATAACCCCTACTGTAAGCGGCGGCTTGTGGCTGTATATCGAGGCGGGCACTGCCGTAAACGAAGTTACCATTTCAAATCTGAAAATAACGAGCGTTGCAAGCGAAACGGTTACCGAATCCTACGGCTTCGGTCACACGTTCAAAATGTTTGCATACAAAGATGCGCCCAACTACGTGCAGTGGATTGACGGAAAGCTCATTTTCGAAGTAGAGAAGTTCGGCAATACCGATTATTTTAACAAAATAGAAAGTCCGCAGTTCTACGTGGATACGGCAGGCATCGAATTTATGATTTCGTTCAGGGCAAAGGCAACCGCTCCCGTACTCGTTACGTGGGTAGGACCTAAGTCGGGCGGATGGGACCCCAACCTTGTATGGAGGCAGTTCAACCTTACGGATACCGAGCAGCTTTATACCTTTAAAGGAAACGAGTCCGACTCGTCCAACCACCAGTTCGAGTGGCAGTTCGGTTTTTCGGTTAACCAGAAGTACGAGAACGTTACAATAGAAATAAGCGACATAGTAATTTACTGGCCGAACGGACTTATAGACGATTAATAAT
>JAIEAS010000257.1 GCA_029071285.1 Clostridia bacterium | reverse complement strand
ATATGTATTGCAACGACTGGCATAGCAGGTCCTAAATCAGACAACACTTTAAAGCCTGTCGGGCTTATATATATTGCGGTGGGCATACACGATACCGTTTCGGTTTTCAAATACAACTTAAAAGGCGACAGGGATAACGTCACCAATACGGCTATTAATCTTGCGTTATTCCTTGCATTTAAAACGTTAAAATAATTCAGGAGAAAATATATGAACGAAGAAAAACTTAAAGCACTTAACTCGACCGTTGCCATGATTGAAAAGCAGTACGGCAAAGGCGCAATTATGAAGCTGGGAGAATACCCCGTGAATACGGAAATCGAATGTATTCCGACAGGTTGTCTTTCGCTTGATCTGGCTCTCGGTGTAGGCGGTGTTCCCCGCGGCAGGATTCTGGAGATTTACGGACCCGAGTCGTCAGGTAAAACGACGGTTGCGCTTCATATCATTGCCGAATGTCAGAAAAGAGGCGGCGTTGCTGCGTTTATCGACGCCGAGCACGCTCTTGACGCTCAGTATGCTCATGCACTTGGTGTTGATACTAACGAGTTGTATTTGTCGCAACCCGATACGGGTGAACAGGCGCTGGATATCTGCGAATCGCTCGTTCGTTCAAGCGCGGTTGACGTTATCGTAATTGACTCTGTTGCGGCTCTTACTCCCAAGGCGGAAATCGAGGGCGATATGGGCGACGCGCACGTAGGTCTTCTTGCAAGGCTTATGTCGCAGGCTTTAAGAAAGCTGACCGCTATCACAAACCGCTCGAAAACCTGCGTTATATTTATTAACCAGCTGCGTGAAAAGGTCGGCATAATGTTCGGCAATCCCGAAACTACCCCCGGCGGTAAGGCTCTTAAATATTTCGCTACCGTGCGTCTTGATATAAGAAAAGCCGACGCAATCAAAGGCGACGGCGATATTATCGGTAACCGCACGAAGTGTAAAGTCGTTAAAAACAAAGTCGCGCCTCCTTTCAAAGTTGCGGAGTTCGATATTATTTACGGTGAAGGTATTTCGCAGGAAGGCTGTTTAATTGACCTCGGCGTTGAGTATAATATAATCACGAAGAGCGGTGCTTTCTATTATTATAACGAAGAAAAAATTGCGCAGGGACGCGAAAAAATGAGGGATTACATTAAAGCCAATCCCGAAATTAAGGCGGAAATCGACGCCAAAATCAGAGAGGCGCATAAAGCGGCTATTTCCAAGAAGGACTAAATGCAATACGGTTTTATAAAAGTCTGTGCCGCAACTCCCGAAATGAGAGTTGCGGACGTTGAATTTAATACAAAAAAAATTATCGAAGCGATAAAGGAAAGTGCGGATAACGGAAGTCAGCTCACAGTATTCCCCGAGCTTTGCGTATGCGGATATACCTGCGGTGATTTGTTTAATCAGCCCGCGCTTATTAAGGCATGCGAAAATTCTGTAAAGGAAATCTGCAAAGCGGCAGAGGGTATAAAGACGCTCGTATTTATCGGCGCGCCCGTTTTAGTATGTGGACAGTTATATAATTGCGCTATAGCTATCAGTAACGGCAAAGTGTTGGGTATAGTACCCAAAACATATCTGCCGAATTACGGCGAGTTTTATGAAAGAAGGAATTTTTCTCCCGCTCCCGAATCATGGGAATTCATAGATTTTGCGGGTCAGGAGAACGTGGTTTTTGACGCAAAATTTATTTTTATTGCGAAACACTGGCCCGAGTTTACCGTTGCCGCTGAAATCTGCGAGGATTTATGGGCTGCACAATCTCCGTCGATAAGTCACACACAAGCGGGCGCAAATATTATCGTCAATCTGTCTTGCAGCGATGAAACAGTTGGCAAGGCGGAGTACAGACGCAATTTAGTCAAAATGCAATCGGCAAAGCTGATTTGCGGATACGTTTACTGCAACGCAGGCGACGGTGAAAGCTCGACCGATATGACTTTTTCCGGTCATAATATAATAGCTGAAAACGGCACGATTCTCGCCGAAAGTAAGCTGTTTGAAAACGGACTTGCTTACAGCGAAATTGACGTTGAAATGCTTGCTAACGAGCGCAGGCGCATGGCGAGCGGTTATTATATTGAAAGTGATAACTTTAAAGATAATAGCGAAGTCCACAGATATAGCGATATTCTTTTTGAGACTTCTGAAGAAAAAAGTGAATTGACGAGACAGTTTTCCCAAACTCCGTTTGTTCCCAAAGACGGGTTGACCGAAAGAAGCGAGTTAATTCTCACAATTCAGCAAAAGGGTCTCGAAAAGAGATTAAAGCATACAAATTCGAAAACTGTCTTGATAGGTATTTCAGGCGGTCTTGATTCCGCGCTTGCGCTGCTTGTTGCGTGCAGAGCGTTTGATAGTTTGAAGAAAGATAAAAAAGATATAATTGCAGTAACGATGCCCGGTTTCGGGACAACGGATAAGACGAAAGGTAACTCTTTAAATTTAATCGAAACGCTTGGTGCAACAGCAAAAACAATACCAATTTCCGAAAGCGTTGAAAAGCATTTCAATAATATAGGACACGACCCCGATAACCGTAACGTAACTTACGAAAACGCTCAGGCGCGTATGCGTACAATGGTGCTGATGGATCTGGCGAACGACTTAAACGGTATCGTGCTCGGCACGGGTGATTTAAGCGAGTTTGCGTTGGGCTGGGCAACTTATGCGGGCGATCACATTTCAATGTACGGTGTAAACTGCTCGGTGCCTAAAACGCTTGTCAGGCACCTCATTCGTTACGAGGCTGAAAAACTCGGCGGTAAGGCGGAAGAGGTGCTTAAAAGTATACTTGATACCGAAATAAGTCCCGAACTTCTACCGCCCGATAAAAACGGAAATATTGCGCAAAAGACCGAGGATTTGGTAGGACCCTATATACTGCACGATTTCTTTCTGTATTACGCGGTGCGTTGGGGATATGAGCCCGATAAACTGCAATATATTGCAAATATAGCCTTTAAAGGCACGTACGACGAAAAGACTATAAAAAAATGGCTGAAAAGTTTTTACGAGAGATTTTTCAGACATCAGTTTAAGCGCTCGTGCGTTCCCGACGGAGTGAAAGTCGGTTCGGTTTCGCTATCGCCGCGCGGTGACTGGCGTATGCCGTCAGACGCAGTTGCAAAAATCTGGCTTGACAGTCTTAAATAAAAAACAAAACAGTACCTGAATAATCAAGTACTGTTTTTTATTTGTTTAAAATTTATAAGTTGCTTTTGTAATCTATACCCCAATTCATCATCGCGTCAAGTATGGGTTTTAACGTTTTGCCGAGGTAAGTGAGAGAGTAGACAACGCGCGGCGGAACTTCCGCAAAGATTTCTCTGTTGACCAATCCGTCGTTTTCCAAAGCGCGAAGATTGTCCGTTAAAACTTTTTTACTTATGGCTGGAATAGATTTTATAAAATCGCCAAAACGTTGTGTGCCGTTGAAAACTAAATTACGAATAATAAGCAATTTCCATTTATTGCCTATAAGTTGTACGGTGGTTGCAACGGGGCATTCGGGTAATTCTTCTCTTGTCAGCATGGTTTGTATTTCCTTTTGAAGATTTTTATTTATTATATCAAACTTTTATTAATAAGTCAATAGTTCAAAATAGAAACTATGTTACAAATCTATTATCTGATAATAGAAAAGTAACGTTCTTGTATTTATTTTTTTCGTTTGCTATACTATGAGCGTAATCAACGAGATTGCGAAAATAATTCAAATTCTTTCGGAGGTATCCATTATGACAAACAATATTCAAAAGGCAAAGGAACTCATTAACTGCTTTGTGAGCGGCGACACGGAAAAGGCAAAGTCGCTTTTGAAAGAGGGCTATATTCAACATAACCTTGCATATGGCACGGGCAGAGAGGCGTTTCTCGGCTCGGTTGCTTATCTCGGTGCAGCCCCCGTTAAGACTACGGTAAACACAATTCGCGCTTTCGAGGACGGCGACAAAGTGTTTATGCAAACCGTCTACAATTTTGCAGGTGCAGGCGAACAAGTTGCGTTTGATATTTTCCGTTTCGAGGACGGTTTAATTGCGGAACATTGGGATAACCTTGCGGATAAGGCTCAACCCAACCCGTCGGGCAGAACACAGATTGACGGACAAATTGAAGCAAATGCCCTTGATAAAACGGAAGCAAACCGCGAAGTTGTAAAGAATTTCTTATACGACGTAATGCAAGGCAAAAATCCGCAGAAAACGCCCGACTATTTTGACGGCGACAAGTATTTGCAACATAATACGGGAATTGCGGACGGACTTTCGGGCTTGGGCGCGGCTTTGGAAGCACTCGGCAAAGCGGGTATTGCTATGATTTACGATAAAGTTCATCAGGTGCTTGCACAAGGCGATATGGTGCTCGCGGTATCGGAAGGTACATTCGGCGGCAAACCTACTTCATACTACGATTTATGGCGCGTGGAAAACGGTAAAATTGCGGAACATTGGGACGTAATGGAAACGATTGCCGACAAGTCCACTTGGGCGAACACTAACGGCAAATTCTAATAAGAGTAACCCATAAAGCGCAGTCGCTTTAACG
>JAIEAS010000256.1 GCA_029071285.1 Clostridia bacterium | reverse complement strand
TAATAAAAGAGGATAATGATGAAGAAAAGATTTCTTGCGGTTCTGTGCATGCTTTTATCGTTAGTATTCGTCTTCGCAACGGCCTGCAATAAAGGCGGCAACGGCGGCGGAGAGGAAGAAGGCGATTACACCCTCGAAAAAGAGGAAGGCTGCAACCAGCTTACCATCTATCACTACAGTGAAACGGGCTATGACGACAGAGACGTCTGGCTGTGGTACGGCGACGTTGCCGGCAGAGGATACTTGTTCCACAAGTGCGAATACGGCGCTAAAGCTATATTCAATATCCCCGACACGGTAGAAGAAGTCGGTTTTATTATCAGAAGCGGCTGTTCGACTCCCGGCGCTTCGACGTGGGGCACGGCGAATAAGGACGGCACTGAAAACGACCGTAAGATAAAAATTAAGGGCGATATGGAAATTTACACCAAAGCGGGCGACGGTAACAGCTATACCAGCGTTGACGGAGGTGCAACCCTTGAACTTATGAAATATTTAGCTCTTGCCGATATGACCGACCTTACCCACGTTAAGGTTACGACCAGCAACGGCGAAAAGGTTACAAAAGAACAGATTAAAATCACGACTCCTTCGGCTGCCGACCCCAGAAAAGAGGAAGAGGTTGCGTTTACTACGGTTTCGGACAACGTAATAACGATGGCCTCGGCGCTGGATCTGGCAAAGCCTTACAAGCTCTACGTTGAAAGCTTTGACGACCCCGTCGGCATCGTTCCCTCGACCTACTTCGGCAGCAAGGAATTCGAAAACGCTTACACCTACGACGGCGAGCTCGGCGTACAGCTCAGCGAAAACGCAACCGAATTCCGCCTTTGGGCGCCCACCGCTTCCAAGGTAATTCTCAATATCTACGACGAAGGCAGCGGCAGATACGTTAACGGCGACGAGTACCCTATGGAAAAGGGCGAAAAAGGCGTTTGGTCTTACACTATTAACGAAAACCTTGAAGGCTATTACTACACCTACACGGTAACCACTTCTATGGGCACCAACGAGGCGGTTGACCCCTATGCGCGTTCGGCGGGACTTAACGGCAAGCGCGGTATGATTCTGGACCTCGGCAAAACCGACCCTACCGGCTGGGAGGAAAAAACTTACGTTGACAACGACGTAGAAAATTACACCGACGCGGAAATCTGGGAAGTACACATCCGCGACTTCTCCAACAAGATTACCGACGAAAATCTGCCCGAAGCGTGGAGGGGCAAATACCTCGGCTTCACGGTAGACGGACTTAAAAATAAAAACAACGTTCCCGTAGGTCTTGCTTACCTTAAGGAACTCGGAATTAACTACGTTCACCTTCTTCCCAGCTACGACTACTCGTCGGTTGACGAAAACGAACCTGACGAAAGCTTCAACTGGGGCTACGATCCCGAAAACTACAACGTTCCCGAGGGCAGCTATTCCACCGATCCCACGGACGGCGCAGTCCGCGTAAAGGAATACAAGCAGATGGTTCAGGCTCTTC
>JAIEAS010000255.1 GCA_029071285.1 Clostridia bacterium | reverse complement strand
GCCGATACCGCCCGTTATCGCTATTTTCAAATTATTTGGCGTCATACCAGTTCTTTCCCGAATGCACTTCTACCGTAAGCGGCACTTTTAACTTACCGCATTTTCCATTTCATATTTAAGAATTTCCGCCGCCTTTTCCGCCTCGTTTTCAGGGCAATCAAGAACAAGTTCGTCGTGCACCTGTAAAATCAGCTTAGCTTTTAAACCGTGCTTTTTAAGGCTGTTGCAGACGTTTATCATAGCAATTTTAATTATATCTGCGCTCGAACCTTGTAACGGCATATTCATAGCAGCACGTTCACCGAACTGCCGCAGATTATAGTTCGGGGAATTGATTTCAGCAATTACGCGCTTTCTTCCGGTAAGTGTTGAAACGTATCCCTTCTCTTTTGCAAAAGCCACGTTGGCATTCATATAATCTTTTACAGTACTGTAAGTTGCAAAATACTTTTCAATATATTTACGCGCAGTTTCAAGCGGTATATCGAGATTGCGCGAAAGCCCGAAGTCACTTATGCCGTAAATTATACCAAAATTTACGGCCTTTGCTTCACGCCGCATTTTTGGTGTAACCTCTTCAATAGGCACGTCAAAAACCTGTGAAGCCGTCACGGTGTGTATATCAATCCCCTTCTCGTATGCTTCAATCAATTCCTTACATCCGGAAAAATGCGCAAGCAACCTCAGTTCAATTTGAGAATAGTCTGCATCGATAAAAACGTTGCCTTCACGCGCAACGAACAGTTTTCTCAGTTCCCTTCCCTCGTCTTCACGTATGGGGATATTCTGCAAATTAGGATTTGCGCTTGAAAGTCTGCCCGTTGCTGTCGTGGTCTGATTGTAAGTCGTATGAACAAGTCCCGTCTTTTTATCTATCAGCGGTTTAAACCCTTCAAGATATGTCGAATACAGCTTTTGATAAAGTCGGTATTTGAGTATGCACGTTATAACGGGAGAATCTTTCTCTAATTTTTCAAGCACTTCCGCACTGGTGGAAAATTTGCCCGTTTTCTTTTTCTTTACCGCAGTAAGCCCGAGTTTATCATAAAGCACTTGTCCTAACTGCGTGGGCGAATTTATATTGAACTCACAGCCGCACAATTCAAAAATTTTCTGTTTATACTCGTTCACAAGCTGCTCGTACCGCTTCGACATTTCATCGAGCATATCGCGGCTGACTTCAACACCCGTGTTTTCCATATCATACAGAATTTTCAAAAGCGGCTTTTCAATATCTGTATATAAATGCATCATTTCGCTTTCTTCAAGCATCGTTTTATATTTTTTGAAAAGCTCGTCGATAGCGTAAGCAGCATAACCGAAATCGTAAAGATAGTATTCGCACAGTTCCTTTAAATCGAAGTTAGCAGCAGAAAAATCGCATAAATATTTGGCAAGCTGAACGTCTTCAAAAGAACAGTTAAACGGTACGCCGAAATTATCTAAAACGTGCATTATATTCTTGCAGCCGAAAGCAATTACCTGATGCTTTGAATCGGAGAAAACGTGCGATAAAATTTTAATATAATCATCGTAGCTCACGCCGTCGTCAAAAAATAAATTTTCCGAAAGTTTAACGTCAATCAATTTACCGTTTACGTAAAAGCTTCCGCATTTTTCGTCGACAACAACCGAAAAAGCCGCAGCGCTTCCGAATTCGGCAATAACTTCGTCATACGTTTTGCAAACTACTTTTTCGGGATAACTTTTATTTTCCCGAACTACGTGTTCTTCTTCCTGAAATATATCCAGTCCCAAAAAGCTGTTAAACTCAAATTCGGCGAACATCTTTTTAACGTCTGCGCCGTATTTAACGGGAGCTACACACTCCTCAAGTTTAGTATCCAAATCGCAGTTTCGGTCAATCGTTGCAAGCTTATAAGAGAGATAAGCCGTATCCTTGTTTTCAGCCAGTTTTTCCCTTAATGCGCCCTTGTAACTGTCAAGGTTTTCATAAACGCCGTCAAGCGTAGAATAACGCGCCAAAAGCTCGCGGGCAATCTTTTCGCCTACTCCCGCAACGCCGGGGATATTATCCGATTTATCGCCCATTAACGCCTTTAAATCAACGATCTGCGACGGAATTAAACCTGTTTCGCTTTTAAAATTTTCAATATTGAGTTTCTGCAAATCAGAAACACCGCGCTTTGTATAGTACACGTCGGTTTTTTCGTCTACAAGCTGAAAGCTATCCCTGTCGCCAGTGTAGATATAACTGTGGACGTCAAACTTGTTTGAAAGCGTTCCGATAATATCGTCCGCTTCAAATCCTTCTTTCGAGCAGGTTGCAACCCTCATTGCACTCAACAGATCTTTAAGCGGCTTAACCTGCGCCGCTAAGCTGTCGGGCATTCCCTTGCGCGTCGCCTTGTATTCTTTATACATTTTATGTCTGAAAGTCGGTGCTTTCAAATCGAAGGCAACGGCAATATACTTGGGCTTCACATCGTTCAAAATTTTGAACAACAACTTCACAAAACCGAAAATAGCGTTGGTCGGCATTCCGTTGCGCGTAGTAAAAATCGGCGTCGCGTAATACGCCCTGTTTAACAAACTGTTTCCGTCAATGAGTACAAATTTTTCCATATATATTTATTCTAACACCTTTCACCGATAATATCAATTTAATTTCAAAAAACTATCAAATAACTTGATTTTTGTTGCCA
>JAIEAS010000254.1 GCA_029071285.1 Clostridia bacterium | reverse complement strand
TTGTAGTTGTAATGAATAGTAGCGTTGAGTAATTTTTCGTTGTTCAAATCCGTTCCTTCCTCGTTTCTGGATTCGGTAAAAATATCAATCTTCTTCCAGTCCGCCTCGCTTCCCTTATAGTAAACGTCCGTAAGGCTTTCGCACTGGGCGAATGCAAAGTTGTCGATAATGGTTACGCTATTCGGTATGGTTATGCCCGTAAGAGAAGTGCAGCCGCGGAACGTCATCCAATAGATATTAGTTACGCCGTCGGGGATAATAACGCTCGTAAGAGAAGAGCAATCAGCGAAAGCGGAATTTTCGATAACCGTTACGCTTTCGGGAATAGTAATGCTCGCAAGAGAAGAGCAATTGAGGAAGGTGCCCGAATCGATAAGAGTTATGCCGGACGGCAAACTTATACTTGTAAGAGAAGTGCAGTGCTCAAACATATAACTGCCGATATAAGTTACGCTGTCGGGTATAGTTATGCTCGTAAGAGATGAGCAGCGGCTGAACGCAGAACCGGCGATATAAGTTACGCTGTCGGGTATAGTTATGCTTGTAAGCGATGAGCAGCCGCTGAACGCAGCGTTATCGATAGAAGTTACGCTGTCGGGTATAGTTATGCTCGTAAGATTTTCGCAGCCGCCGAACGCATCATTGCCGATTATTTTTGTTTTTTCGTTGATATCGCAGGAAGTTATATCTTTATCCCTCGGTCCCGACGTTAATACTACGTAAGGATTGTTGCTGTTGCCGAGATATTTGGCGGCGCCGTCCGTATTATACTCGATTTTGTTGCACCACCTGAACGCGGCGCCGCCGATTGAAACTATGCTGTCGGGAATGGAGATATTTTCAAGGTTCGCGCATTCGTTAAACGCCCAGGAGCCTATAGAAGTTGCGCCTTCGGGGATAGTTATGCTCGTAAGGGCGGTACAGCCGAAGAACGCGGACATACCTATTTCAATCACGCCGTCGGGTATGCTTACGCTTGAAAG
This sequence comes from Clostridia bacterium, assembly GCA_029071285.1. Taxonomy (GTDB): domain Bacteria; phylum Bacillota; class Clostridia; order Christensenellales; family Borkfalkiaceae; genus Coproplasma. Next base: position 3,239 of record JAIEAS010000254.1, on the reverse strand, counting down.
GGAAGTGCAGCCGTAGAAGGTGCTGTCGGATATTTTCTTTACGCCTTCGGGAATAGTTGCGCCTGTAAGGGCGGTACAGCCGTAGAACGCATAACTGCCGATTGAAATTACGCCGTCGGGAATGGTTACGCCCGTAATAGCGGTATTCTCGCTTAATGCCCAGTCTGCCAGCGTAAGCGTGCCCGCCTTGATTTCAAAATTGCCCGAAACGGTTTCGTTTACGGCAATAAGATGATTATTGTTGTAGAGCGCGCCGCCCTGCCAGTTATCCTCGTTGAAGTAATACTGGGTGTTGTAAAGCGCCGATTTTCCGATATCGGTTACGCTGTCGGGGAAAGAAATTTCCATGAGGTTCGAGCAGCGGCAGAAGGCTTCGGCGCCGATAGAAGTTACGCCGTCGGGAATGTTTACGTTTTTAAGACTTCTGCATTCGTAAAACGCCATACGGCCTATTGAGGTTACGCTCTTAGGTACGGAAACGGTTTTAAGTTTAAAAAAAGTCTGAAAGCCGTAATCGCTTATAGCGGTAACGGGCTTGCCTTCGTGGGTTGCGGGAATTTTAATTTCTTCGATATTCCCCGGTATCTCGTTGCTTGCCTTGACCGAGTAAGACGCGCCGTCATCGTTGAGCACGTATTCGAGTCCTTCGGTTCCCTTGTCGTCGTTGCCGCAGGCGGCGAGGGGCAGCGCGCAGGCTGATACGCAGAGCGCGGCAAAGAGTGTGATAAACAGTTTTCTTTTCATTTTTTGTCCTCCAAAATTTTGCAGGCAAAAAATAAGGGCAGCCGTCAAAGGCCGCCCGCATACAGTACCCTCAACGGTTGCTTAATACCTTGAAAATTGTTTCCGTAATAAAAATATATTTGATTTTTGATTTTTTAATTTTGAATTTGAAACATTATGGAAACGAGGATACAGTTATGCCGTAATCTGTACCATAATGTTTCCCTTATTAAGCTGTTTCTATGCGCAATTGCGCACGGAAAAAACCGTATAAAAAAATACGGACAAACGGGAAAAATAAAATTCTTTTTTCCCATATTCAAGGTATTAAGCGTAACAAGTATATCACGGCGACGGGGTTTTGTCAATAATTTCGGAGCAAAACGACGGACGACAAAATTCGGCAAAAAACGCCGTTTTTATTTATTTTACGGCAGGCGAAAGCCTCTATAATACCTTTTACAATGCAGGTTTACGTTGAACTTGCCGTCGTTGAAAACTTTTGTATGGACTTCACGTTGCTGTACTGCGCAAAGCTGGTCTGCAAAAATCCCGCAAGCGTTTTTCGGGTGGTTGCCGCCTCGGCGCTGGGCGCGTGCTTTGCCGTGGTGTTTCCTCTTTTCAGGCTTGGCGCGGTGTGGTCGGTAGTAGTAAAAATACTATCTGGTCTTATAATTTGCGTTTTGGCGGGCAAGTATAAATCATTTAAAGCATATGTTAAAATGACCGCCGTGTTTATGGCGTTTACGGCGCTACTCGGCGGCGCGCTTATCGGCGTGTTCTCGCTGACGGGACTGAAGTTTGAACAGGGTTCGGGCTTCGTACTCTCGTCCGTGCCGATAGGAATACCGCTGTTCGGTGCCCTCTTAATCGTAATCTTTGCCCGCAAGCTTGCGGCAAAACTCAAAAAGGTGGGCAAGACGACGGTCAAATGCAAAATATTTTCGGGTGAAAAAAGCGTCGAGCTTTCAGGCTTTTTTGACAGCGGAAACAAGGTTTACTACTCGGGACAACCCGTCAGCGTAATTCCTCTGACCGCCGCTTTAAAATTAGTCGATGCGGTAGGTATAAAAGAGGCGGTAAAAATACATACTGTTGCAGGGAGTAAAAAACTGAAAATATTCACTGCGGACAAGGTTGAAATATACGGCGGCGAAAAGTGCGAAACAGTCAAAAACGTAAAAATAGGAATAAGCCCCACCGCGTGCGGAGCGGTGCTTCATCCCGATTTAATGGAGGAGTAAATGTTTGACAAAATAAAAAAGCTGCTTGCCCTTATCTTAGGCAGAAACACACTCGACTATATATGCGGAACCGAGGCGCTGCCACTGCCCTTTTCGCAGGAGGAGGAGAGCGATAAAATTTCCCTTCTGGAAAGCGGCGACGAGCGCGCCAAAGCCGAACTCGTCGAGCACAATTTAAGACTCGTAGTTTACATAGCCAAAAAGTTCGAGGGCGCGGGAGTGGACGGCGACGACCTCGTATCCGTGGGAACTATCGGACTTATCAAGGCTATAAATTCCTTTAAATCGGAAAAGAACATAAAGCTCGCAACCTACGCCTCGCGCTGCATAGAAAACGAAATTTTAATGTATTTAAGGCGTATGTCGCGCCTGAAGCAGGAAGTAAGCTTTGACGAGCCGCTGAACACCGACTGGGAGGGCAACGAGCTGCTTTTATCCGACGTTATGGGCACGGACGCAGATTCTGTTTACTCGGATATAGAGGGCGGCGTCGAGCGCGAGCTTTTGCGGGCTTCCCTTTCAAAGCTTTCACAGCGGGAGCAGAAAATTATGCGTATGCGCTTTGCCCTTGACGGCGGCGAAGAGATGACGCAGAAGGACGTTGCGGACAAACTCGGAATTTCACAGAGCTACATATCGAGGCTTGAAAAGAAAATAATTTCAAAGCTGAAAAAGGATATTTCCAAACAGATTTAAAATAATTGCGTTTTCCCCGAAGAGGTAAGTACATAAAATTAAGGGGGAAAACCGTATGTTACAAAAAGTGGTGATTTGCGGCGTGGACACTTCGGGTCTGCCGCTATTAAGTTCGAAAGAGCAGGAAGAGCTGATGTTAAAGCTCAAAGCGGGGGATAACGCCGCGCGCGAGAAATTTATCGTCGGCAATATGCGCCTCGTGCTGTCGCTGGTGCGCAGATTCTGGGCGAAGAACGCCAACGCGGACGACGTTTTTCAGGCGGGCTGCGTTGGGCTTATCAAGGCGATTGACAACTTCGATATTTCCGTAGGCGTAAAATTTTCAACCTACGCCGTGCCTATGATATTAGGTGAAATAAAGCGTTACCTGCGCGACGGAAATTCTTTAAGGGTTTCGCGCTCGATAAGGGATACCGCGTATCAGGTTTTAAAAGTGCGCGAAAGGCTTGAGGTGGACGACGAGGACGTAACCTATGACAAAATCGCAAAGGAAATGAATATCGCCGTTTCAGAAGTGGCGTATGCTTTGGACGCGATTTCAGACCCCGTGTCTCTGTACGAGCCTGTGTACAACAA
>JAIEAS010000253.1 GCA_029071285.1 Clostridia bacterium | reverse complement strand
CCCATAGGTATAGTGTTTGTCAACAAAAAATTTTAATTATTATAAAAGTATGAATTATTTTTATGATTTTATTTGTGACAATGTTTCCTTTGCAATTTTAAGTTCTTCATTCGTCGGAACAACCAAAACCTTTACTTTTGAATCTGCTGTGGAGATAATGACATCTTCTCCCCTCTTTTCATTCTGTGTATCGTCGATTTTTACACCAAGATAGTCAAGATATTCACAAATCTTTTTTCTGACATAGGAATTATTTTCCCCAAGTCCCGCCGTAAATGCAATGGCATCAACACCATTCATGGCAGCCGTATATGCACCGATATATTTTACCACCTGATAGCAGTATGCATCTAATGTAAGTTTTGCCCTTTCGTCTCCTTTATCCATCGCCTCCATGATATCCCTGAAATCGCTGCCTATTCCTGATAAGCCGAGAACGCCGGATTCTTTATTTAACAGATTCATAACATCTTCTACTGTCTTATTTTCCTTATCTGCAATAAATTCCACAATGGCAGGGTCAATACTTCCTGACCTTGTACCCATAATCAGACCTTCTAATGGTGTAAGTCCCATACTGGTGTCAACGGATTTTCCTCCCTTAACGGCACAGATACTTGCTCCATTTCCGAGATGGCAGACAATAGTCTTTAATTCTTCATAAGGTTTTCCTAATAACTGTGCTGTTTTTTCAGAGACAAAACTATGCGATGTTCCGTGAAAACCATATCTTCTTACCTTGTAATTCTCATAGTATCTGTACGGAAGACCATACAGATATGCTTTTGCCGGCATTGTCTGATGGAATGCGGTATCAAACACGGCCACCATAGGCGTGTCCGGCATCAGTTCCCTGCATGATAATATCCCAATCAGGTTAGCCGGATTATGCAAAGGTGCAAGGTCATTACACGCTTCAATCGCTTCAATCACCTCATCGTCAATACATACGGAGCCTGCAAATTTTTCCCCTCCATGCACAATTCTGTGACCCACTGCATCCACATCCGAAAGACTTTCTATTACACCTTTATTCTTATCTGTAAGTGCAGCGATAACTAATTCAACCGCCTTTTTATGATTTTGCATATCCTCATTTATAATCTCTTTCTCCTGTGCAGCCGGGCTGTATACAAGCCTGCTTCCCGCCATTCCGATACGTTCGCACAGACCTTTCGCAAGAACACTGTCATCTTCTGAGTTAATCAACTGAAATTTTAATGAGGAACTTCCGCAATTTATAACTAAAACTTTCATTCTTCTGACTTCCTTTCTTTTTTTGTTTTTCAAAACCCTGATTCATACTCAACCTCCTCCCAAAAAAATGCATAAATTACATATATTTACAGCGTTTATACATTTTTTATATAATTTTATACATAATATCACATTTTCTTAAATTTTGCAAACAAATAAACTCTTATTTTCCTTATATCTCATAGAAATTTCATTTATAATTCCCCTGAACCGTGAAAAGCAAAAGAAAAAGGGCGAACGGCGTACGTCCGCCCTTTTTCAGGAAAAATTCAATTTAACTTGTTTGAGTGCGGTTTTCTCCAAACGCGAGACCTGCGTCTGCGAGATTCCGACTTCTAAGGAAATCATTCAGCCAGACCTTTTACCCAAGACACCACCGCGCTTTGCGAGGACGAAAGCCTCGTGCCGCTTTTCCACTCCCCGCCGTCTGCAATGCGGGATAGTTCGGTTGCGCTGTTGCCTACGCCGCTCCCGCCCGAAGTGCAGAACGGTATCACCGTTTTGTTTGTAAAATCATAGCTCTCGACAAAGGTATAAAGGATTCTCGGCGCAATCCCCCACCAAATGGGATAGCCGATGAATACAACGTCATACTTTTCAAAATCTTCAATCTGTCCGCTGATTGCGGGACGGGAATCCGTGTCGTTCTGTTCGATGCTCGAACGGGAAGAATTGTTGTTATAATTCAGGTCTGCCGACGTGTAAGGCGTTTCGGGTACGATTTCGTAGATATCACAGTCAAGCTCTTCTTGAATATACTCCGCAACCCGTTTCGTCGTGTTCGTGCAAGAGAAATACACGACAAGCGTATTTTCGGAATCGCCGTCATCGGGCAAAGCGGGCTCCCCGCCGCTCGGCGGATTCTCTCCGCAACCCGCAAACGCAAGCACCATCGTCAGCATAACTACCGCCGCCGACAAAGTTTTGAAATGTTTCATAATTCCCTCCGTATTTTATTTATGATTAAACTGCATCACCCCGACGAGCTTATGGGGCACGTACATTTCTTCCAGGTACGCGATTTCTTCGTCTGAAACTTTCACCCCGACGGTTGCAACGGCATCTTCGATATGCTTGACTTTCGTCGCCCCCACGATCGGCGCAGTAGCCTTTGAAAGCAACCAGCCGAGAGCAATTTGCGTACGTGTTAAACCTTTCTTTTCGGCAAGCTCGGCAACTCTCGCTATTATTACGCTGTCCTGCGCCTTCGTGAGATCATACTTGCTTTTTGCTACTGTGTCCGTTTCAAGCCGCTGCGTCATTTCGTCCGCCGTCTTCACAAGTCTGCCCGATGCAAGCGGGCTGTACGGCGTGAGCGCGATTCCGTTTTCTTCGCAGCACGGCACCATTTCGCGTTCCTCTTCTCGGAACAAAAGATTATAATGTCCTTGTACCGATACGAATTTCGCCCAGCCGTTGCGCTCCGCAACCGCGTTTGCTTTTTCAAGCTGCCATGCGTAACAGTTCGAAATTCCGATCGCCCTCACTTTGCCTTGCTTCACGGCGATATTCAAGCCTTCCATTATTTCTTCAATCGGCGTGTGGTAGTCCCACATATGGCAAATGTACAGGTCCACGTAGTCCATTCCGAGCCTTTTCAAGCTGTTATCAAGACAGTCCGCAACGTGTTTTTGTCCGCTCACGCCGTCTGCGACTTCTGCTTCCGTCCTCGGTAAGAACTTCGTTGCGATGATTGCATTTTGTCTGGCAGTCAAGTCCTTGATACTTCTTCCGAGATACTCTTCGCTCGTACCGTCCGCATAACCCATCGCCGTATCGAAAAAGTTGATTCCGTTATCGAGCGCCGCCTTTATAATTTCTTTTGAATGCTCCTCGTCGAGCGTCCAAGCATGGTGTCCGAGATTCGCGTCGCCGAATCCCATACACCCCAAGCAAATACGCGACACCTTTATTCCCGATTTTCCAAGCTCCGTATATTCCAACGATACTGCCTCCGAATAAAAAATGTAAGCGTCAACCTTATTTGACGCTTATATTATAAATCATTTTTTCTTATATGTCTAATACCTGTTTTCTATACTCTCATATACTCAATAGACATACGAATATGGTTTAAGAATTTTGTTGTTGCCGTACCCATCGGCTGATGCTTTTTCCACGCGATTACCGAAGTCGAAAGCAAATCGGGGTACAGTTTTTTAACAAGCACTCTATCGTTACCGTAGAGCGCGACCGAGCCTTCCACCGCAAGCGCAACTCCAAGACCTTGCTCCACCATGAGTGCGGCATTGTTAATTAGGTTGTTTGATGAGAACACGTTTTTTTCGTTGAACGCCGAGCCGAACCAGTTGGCAAGCTCGGACTTCACTTTTTCACGGCTGGGTAAAATGAGCGGCTTAT
>JAIEAS010000252.1 GCA_029071285.1 Clostridia bacterium | reverse complement strand
GGTGTAGATTTACTAATAATTCTTTTACATTTAATGCATCGCCTAATGTTATTCTTTAAATCAAAACAATTAAGGCAAAGTTCTTTATCCGGAAATTCTTTTGGTTTACCACATTTCGGGCAGTATGAAATTTCATTTTGTTCGTCCATTTTATTTAATCTCCATTTTTCCGTTGTTGTTGATTGTTCCGATATGATATTTGCCGTAAGTTTTTCCGCCGCTTTCGTCCTCTAAACCTAAAAGATAATCAGCCGAAGTATTAAAAAATATAGCAAGTTGCTTTATATTCAATGCAGTAGGTTCGCTTTTATCTTGTTCCCATTTCATAATCGCGGTGTCGCTTACTCCGATGATTTTTCCAAGGCGGTCAAGCGAAAGTTGTTTTTCAGTTCTTAATTCTTTTAATCGTGTTGCAAGTATTTTCATTTTTTGTATTATACCAACTTTTTTTGGTGAGATGCTTGACGCCAACTATAATTGGTGGTATATTTATACCAACAATAGTTGGTGAAAGGATAACCTTAATATGGAAGAAAAAGATTTACTTGTTTCAGATAGCATTGCTAAGTTGCTTAGTGAGGGGCAAGTTTACAAGCTGGAAAAGTTTATTGGGTTTGTTGAGGAAGGTCATTTCTTTATTGGAAGTGAGGGCAAAGATAATTGTTCGTTTGCGGGAGATTATAACGCTTTTGTGCGTTATGTCTTAAATTTAGCTTGTGTTTATTTCCGCAACGATCCACAAATGCCTTTTGGGTTATTGTATCGTGCATTGTGTGATTACGCTCATAGATGGTTTTGTTATTTAAATACAACTTCAGAGCAAATGAGAGAAATGCTCGATGATGATGAAATTAATAAGTAGCAATCACCGGGCGTAAGCTCGTTGAAATAAAAGTTTTGCTTTTTTCTTTGGTGGGTTGCTTTTTTCGATTACTAATAATAAACGAAAAATAGAGAACAAGTCCACAAATAAAAAATTTTTGCTGTCCTAACGGCAACACGGGGAAAGGTGGTATTTTATGGAACTCAATGTCAACGTAGAAAAGAAAACGTTCAAGACGGACAAAGGCGAACTTAAAACTTATTATTCGCTGACGGCAAAAGTAGGGTGCGAAAGCATAAGGCTTAAGGCGGACGAACGCGATAAGAAGCTGTTTACGCACTTACTGGATCAGATGGATATTCCGGTAGTTGTCGAGGACGATAAGAAGGTACTTATTGATAAGCTCATAAGCGGCGAGATTTTATCCGATTCCGAAAAAGCAAAGTTGCGCGGTTACCTGGACGACGAGGAGGACAAGTAATGCCTAAATATTCGAACAGAGAAAAGAGAGCGTTCGCGGCCGGTAAAGCATTTGCCGCGGCAAAAGCAGGTAGACGTTGTTCGTTTAAGACGAACGCAGAAAGGCAGTCATTCAGTAACGGCGTTAAGGCGGTAAGAGGGGGCAAAAAGTGAAAAAGAAAACTTTATACGGAATTATCGCTTTAATCATTGCGGCGGTTATCGTTATCGTTGCCGGCATAGGTTCTTCGGTCAACGGTAAGTGGTTCAAGAATAAGGATATTGAAACGTGGTTCAATTCCTGGGGGCAAACTACCGTGCAGGATCCCGAAGGACCTAACGAGCCAACCACACCGACAAAACCGGGTGTTTTATTGTCTTGGGGCAAGGCGGTAGATAATAAAGGCAATCAGATGAACAATAGCACAACTTATGCGTTGCCTGCAGCGTTGTCGTTTTATTCCGATATCGATGAAAGCGCGATTGAAACGACGAGTTTGGAAGCACCTGAAATAACTGTTACTGCTACACAGTCATTTGAATTAAATAATTTGGCGGTTATCTGGTCGTTGCGTTATGCGGACGGCAGTACAGGTGCGGCAAATAAAATCAAGTTAACTCAAGACGGTAGTTTAACGGCTAAAATTCAATGCCTTGAGCCTTTTGAAAAACAGATTACTTTAAAAGTTGAATTGCAAAATCAACCCGAAGTATTTACTACCACAACTATTGATTACGTAAAGCGTATTAACGCAATGGACTTTAGCGGTTTAGGTTGCAATGATTTACCCGCGGAAAATGTTGGTCCAAACGTGTCATTTGATTTTGGACAAGGAACTGCTATGGGTGAAATTCGGATAAGTTATTTTGATTTTTCCGATTACGGTTTTATAAATAACAAAATGCAAGAGTACTTAAAGTTTAATATTTGTTCGGCATCAAAAGGCTTTAATAATGTAGCCTTAGAGTTGGCTGACGGGACAGACTATTATAACGAAGCTTTTACTTTTGGCTATGGTGATTTTATAGATGGTTTCGACCAATATGACGAAGCTCATAAGACCGCAATTTATTATGCTTGGTACCATGCGTTTAACGAGCTGGAAGATGATGAACCGCAGTTTATAGTATGTTTTGTTGTAGAGGTTATTTATAACAATAACGTTATACAAACTTATTATAGCGACGATTTAGAGTTTTTCGGACTTAGCGGCGCAAAGATGGGTGCAGGTCTTAAACCCGACTTATCGTTAAATACAAATATCGGACTTTAAGCTATGAAGAAAATTTTTATTCATTACAATTTAATCATTGCGGCGATTTTAATTGCCGTATTTATAATCGCAATGTTAGGCCGCGTGGGTGTTACTTACGCCGCTGAAAGCAATTATTCAAGTGTTTGGGACGATTTACATAAAGACTCTAATT